>JARRQT010000044.1:12757-28448 GCA_037381445.1 Calditrichia bacterium | reverse complement strand
AAAGATCAGGATGGGAAAATCCGCAGCCTCGATGAATTCAAGGGGAAAAAAATTGTGCTTTATTTTTATCCCAAAGACGATACGCCGGGATGCACCGCGGAGGCGTGCAGTTTCAGGGACGGATACAAAGAAATACAGGATGCCGGCATTGTGATCCTGGGGGTGAGTTATGATTCGCCGGAATCGCACCGGAAATTCAAAGAAAAATATAATCTTCCCTTCACATTATTGAGTGATGAGAAGAAAGAAGCTGCCAAAGCCTATGGCGCGGATGCCGGGATTATGGGTTCGCTGGCCGCGAAGCGTTACACGTATCTCATCGACGAAAACGGAAAAATTGTCCACATCTTTACCAAGGTGGATGTTAAAGAACATGCCGATGAAGTGTTGAAAGCCTTCGAGGAAGTCCAAGGGTGATAACAAAATCTGCGGGAAAGTCAACTGATTTGCGGATGGCTCTTTAGGCGGGTAGAAGCGTCCCGTAATTTTTTGTCTGGGATTCTATTAATTTTGCCAATTTGAAAACGCTCCTCTTTCTGCTAAATTATTAAATGTTGATGGAAAGAGGAGATGAAAGTGTCGATTCCTGTGCTGCATCTGTTTAAAAGGCAGGAGAGCGATTTGAACCGCCTGCAACCCGCTGCTCTGCGCGACCGAATGACCGCCCAGCTCATTGATGGCGTTATCCTGGGAGTGGTGATTGGCTTGCTGCTGGCGCTTTACAGCCAGGGCGAATTGTATGCCGTGTGGATCTCACCTATTATTCCGGTCTTTCTGGTACAAACCGTTCCCCATTATACTGCCCATGCCATTAACTGGTGGTGGGGCGGATACTTCCATACAATTTCCTTTTCCTTTCCGCTGATGTCCGACATTCAATTGGCCTATCCTTCACCGATACAATATATCATCTACATCGCCTACTACGGCTTTTTTACCGGTTTCTGGGGACAAACCCCCGGAAAAATGATGAAAGGTCTGGTTGTGCTCACTCCTGATAAAGACGCTGTAACTTTTGGAAATTCATTCTTGAGATGGTTCGGCTATCTTCCTTGTCTGATTCCTCTGGGAGCGGGATTTTGGCTGGGTGAATTGAATCCATTGAAGCGGGGCTGGCACGACAGGATTGCCGGAACCGCCGTCTGGAAATTTCTGGAGCTTGAAAAATAGGTGGCGGAATGAAAAAAGGGCAGTGGTGTCTGCTGCCCTTTTTTCAGCCAAAGACAAGCTCTATTGACTCTTCAGCTTTTTGATTTCTTCCGTTAATTTCGGCAAAATATCGAAAACGTCTCCTATAATGCCATAATCGGCTATATTGAAAATAGGCGCTTCCTCATCCTTATTGATCGCCACAATATATTTAGATGACGACATGCCTGCCTGGTGCTGAATGGCACCGGAAATACCGCAGGCGATATAAAGATTCGGAGAAACCGTTTTTCCGGTCTGACCAACCTGTTCGGCGTGATCGCGCCATCCGGCGTCAACCACTGCCCGGGAAGCGCCGGTAGCTGCGCCCAGGACATCCGCCAGATTTTCAATCAACTGCCAGTTTTCGGGCCCTTTCATCCCTCTGCCCCCGCTGACAATGATCTCGGCCTCTGTCACATCCAGTTTCCCGCCTTCTTCCACCAGTATCTCTTCCACCACAGCGCGGGGCGCGGGAATTTCAGGCGAAAATTTAACGACCTCTGCATCGACCTTCTTTTCCGTGACGGCAAATACATTGGGGCGCAGCGTTGCCAACTGATATTGAGAGCTCAGGGATACGCGGGCGTGAAGTTTGCCCGCAATGATGGGCCGCTTATAAATCACATTTCCGCCTTCCGTTTCGAATCCGATGATGTCCTGCGCCAGGCTGCTGTCGAGACGGAAGGCTGCCCTGGGGAGCATATCTTTTCCGGTTGCCGAAGCGCCCATGAAAAGATGGGTCGCGCCGGCCTCTTTGGCGGCCTGGGCGGTAATGTTCGCAAAAACGTCCGGGCTGTATTTCTCCAGTTTCGGATCATCCACTACAAAGACCTTCCCGGCGCCGTAATTCCCGGGTTCCTTGGCCAGATTTTGAATATCGTGTCCGATGAGCAGGGCGGACACCGTGCCGTTCAGTTTACCGGCCAGATCCGCGGCCGCCGAAGTTGCTTCGAAGGAGACTTTCTTTATGCTTTTTTTATGAATCTCATAAATCACCAATATGTGTGCCATCTATTTTATCCTCCAAATTTTACCATGCGTCGTTTTTTCCAGTCCGGGGCAACTGATCTGTTGCCCGGGGTTAATTCCTCTCTGCGATAAAAACGTCAGATGACCTTTGCTTCTTCGTGCAGGAGTCTGACCAATTCTGGAACTGCTTCCGGACCCTTCCCCACAATCTTTCCGGGCTGCTTTTGGGGAGGATACTGCAGCTTCTCTATTTTTACATTTCCCTGGTGCGCTTCGGCGGTCACGACCTCAATGGGCACTTTTTTGGCCTGCATGATGCCCTTCAGCGACCGGTAGCGCGGCTCATTCAATCCTTTCTGCGCAGCGATTACCGCAGGAAGGCTGAAACTCAGACGTTCTTTTCCCCCTTCAATCTCCCTTTCCACGGTTGCTTTATTCCCTTCCAGGTTAATCTTGACAACCACCGTGGCGCAGGGTAAATCCAGCGCTTCGGCTACCATTTGGGGGACCTGGGCGGCATCATCATCGATGGCCTGCTTGCCGAATAGAATCAAATCGAAATTCTTGTCCTCCAAAACTCTTGCCAGGCTTTTGGCGATTACCAATTGGTCATCGGGACTTGCCGGTGTATCGATCCGTATGGCTTTCTGCGCTCCCATAGCCAGGGCACCGCGGATGGAGGGTTCAATATCGGCCGGCCCCATGGAAATGATCGTTACCTCGCCGTCATCGTTCTCGGTAAGTTGCAGCGCTTGTTCCACGGCAAATTCGTCATAGGGATTCACAATCCATTTGATGCCCTGCTTTTGAATTTCAGTGCCGTTATCGGCTATTTTTGGACGGGTTTCCGTGTCGGGAACCTGTTTAATGCAGACACCTATATTCACTTTTCATCCTCCTTTTGTGCTTTAAGAGTTTCAAACTGCTCTGTCCGCTAATTTAAAAATTGTCAAAGTCTTATATCAAATTGTAACCATGAAAAAATAATACTCTTCAAAAGACAATGCAAATATTCTTTCGCCGGGGAAGGCGAATTTCGAATTTTCAATCGCGTAAACAGATAATACTTTCAGGTTAACTCCCAAAACAGACAAAAGTTTATTAGTTGGCTGATAATTTATGAAGGTTTTTAAAAAAGAAATCTGTTGTTTCTTTTTTATCATTCATTATATTTATAGGCTGTTGGGTCAATTTTCCCGGAGAGCTTTGCTCCCTGCGCATCAAATTGCAGAGAGCTCCTTTTAAATTTAAATTTTGGCTTGACTCAATTATCTTGAGAACTTAAATTTTCGAGCTGAAAAATATGTGCAGGACTATTAGATCTTAGGAGGATTGGACATTGAGAACCGATTATTCAAAACCAGCAGAGATTCAGGCGCAGCGGAACTGGTATGTGGTTGACGCACAGGATTTCATTCTCGGGCGTCTGGCGACCAATGTTGCCCGGATTTTGAGGGGAAAACATAAACCCAATTTTGCACCGCATCAGGATGTGGGGGATTTTGTTATTGTTGTGAACGCCGAAAAAGTGAGAGTTACCGGTAAAAAGGCTGATCAGAAATTTTATTTCCACCATTCGGGATATCCGGGCGGGGAGAAACTGGTTCCCTACCGCCGTATGCAGGAAAAACATCCGGAGCGAATCATTGAGCACGCGGTGCGCCTTATGCTTCCCAAAAATGCGCTGGGACGCAAAATGATTAAAAAACTAAAAGTATATGCCGGAGCGGAACATCCGCATCAGGCACAAAATCCGCAATCTATTCAGTTTTAGACAGAGGGAATATAAATGGAAAACTACTACGCGACTGGTAGACGAAAAACTTCAACCGCACGTGTAAGAATCGCCCCCGGGAAGGGCGGATATCAGGTAAACGGGAAATCCCTGGAAACCTATTTCAAGCGCGAAGTGCTAAAGATGGTTGTCGAACAGCCGTTTCAGGCCACCGAAACGCTGGGCAAGTTCGATGTGATTGCCAATATTCGGGGTGGCGGATTGTCCGGCCAGGCAGAGGCCCTGCGTCTTGGTATTGCCCGCGCACTCATCAAATGGAATGAGGAACTGCGCCCTGAATTGCGGGCGGGCGGATTTTTAACGCGTGATCCCAGAGAAGTGGAACGTAAAAAATATGGACGGCCAAAGGCCCGTAAACGGTTCCAGTTCTCGAAACGTTAAAAATGGCTTCAAATTTTACCCTTCCCGTGTTGCCTGGAAGGGTTTTTTATAAATTAAAACGCACACCGCCGGATGTTCTAACCGGTGTCCGGCCAGGACCGGATGGTTATAATAGTGAAGGCGGTGGAGGAAAAACCAAAATTATAAGGAGATGTTATGTTAAAAGTAACACTGGAAGATCTGCTTAAAGCAGGTGTCCACTTCGGGCATCTGACCCGCCGCTGGGATCCCAAAATGAAACAGTATATCTTCATGGAGCGCAACGGGATCCATATCATCGATCTGCAGAAAACAATGAAAAATCTGGAAAGAGCCTACAATGCCGTTAAAGAAATCGCGGCCAGCGGCGATCCAATTTTGTTCGTTGGGACCAAAAACCAGGCGAAGGACATCATCAAAACGGAGGCGATCCGCGGCGAGATGCCTTACATCGCGGAACGATGGCTTGGTGGAACAATGACCAACTTTTCCACCATTAAAAAGAGCATTCGACACCTGGAAAATCTTGAAAAGATGTCTCTGGACGGAACCATCGAAAAGCTTACCAAAAAGGAACGCTTGATGATCGAACGGGAAATCGGCAAAATGAAAAAGGTGTTTGCCGGCATTCAGGAAATGAAGAAGATTCCCGGCGCGATCTTTATTGTTGATATCAAAAAAGAAGACATCGCGGTGAAGGAAGCAAGGAAATTAAATATACCAATCGTCGCCATTGTCGATACCAACTGCGATCCGGATCTGGTGGATTATCCGATTCCCGGTAATGATGATTCGACAAAAGCGGTGGCTTTGCTTACCCGCATTATGGCAGATGCCGTGCTGGAAGGCCGGGAAGGCATCCGGGCCAAAGCTGCAGAAGAACAGGAAATTGCAGTAAAAAGAGAAGAAGTCAAAGAGGAAGAGTAAGTTTTAATACAGAACAGGAGAATTTTAATGGAAATTACAGCACGAGCCGTAAAGGAGCTTAGAGATAAAACCGGCGCCGGCATGATGGATTGCAAGAATGCGCTGAAAGAAAGTGATGGAGACATTGAGCAGGCCGTAGAGATCCTGCGCAAAAGGGGTATTGCCAAAGCTGAGAAAAAAGCAGCCCGCGAAGTGAAAGATGGTTTGGTTCATTCCTATATTCATCCCGGTGGTAAACTGGGCGTTTTGGTTGAAGTAAATTGTGAAACCGATTTTGTGGCGAACACCGATGACTTCAAGGATTTTGTGCATAATCTCTCCATGCATATCGCCGCTTCCAATCCCGTTTCCATTACCCGTGAAGAAATGCCCGCAGAGCTGGTGGAGCGTGAAATGCGCATCTATACCGAACAGGCAAAAGACAGTGGCAAGCCGGAGCATATTCTGGAAAAAATTGCTACAGGCAAGCTTGATAAATTCTATTCCGAGAATGTTTTGTTGGAGCAGGCTTACATCCGGGACCCGGAAAAAACAGTGAAGGATTATCTGACTGAAGTTATTGCGAAACTGGGAGAAAATGTAAGCATTCGCCGTTTCGTTCGCTTCCAGATCGGGGAATAAGAATGAGTGATAAACCGGCTTTTAACAGGATACTCCTTAAATTGAGCGGAGAGTCTCTCGCCGGACCAGATGGATATGGCATCAATTCCAGCGTTTTGACGCAATTTGCCGAAGAGATAAAAGACCTGGTAAAAACCGGTGTTCAGCTTGGTATCGTGGTCGGCGGCGGCAATATTTTCCGGGGCATTTCCAAGGCAGCCACCGAAATGGACCGGGTTTCCGCGGATTATATGGGTATGCTGGCCACCGTGATCAATGCCATGGCCATGCAGAACGCGCTGGAGAACATAGGACTTTATACCAGGGTTCAGACGGCAATCCCAATGGAGCAGGTCGCTGAACCTTTTATTCGCCGCCGAGCGATCCGGCACCTTGAAAAAGGGAGGATCGTCATTTTTGCCGCAGGTACGGGTAATCCCTACTTTACCACTGATACCGCCGCGGTTTTGAGAGCCATAGAAATTGAAGCGGAGGTCATTCTGAAGGGTACTCGCGTCGATGGCGTTTATTCTGCCGATCCGGAGAAACATCCCGAAGCGGAATTTTTTCCCGAATTGAGTTATATGGAGGTCATGAAACAGGGGCTGCGGGTGATGGATCCCACTGCCATTACATTATCCATGGACAATCACTTACCCATTATCGTTTTCAATATGGGTGTTAAAGGTAACCTTAAAAAAGTTGTGCTTGGCGAACCTATTGGAACAAAAGTAAGGGGATAATTATGCCAGTTAACGAGATTTTCCGGGATTCCGAAGCCCGGATGAAGAAAACCATCGAGTACCTGAGTCATGAGTTAAGTCGTATCAGAACCGGAAGGGCCACACCCGCACTGCTGGATGTGGTAAAAGTTGAATATTATGGTTCCACAGTCCCCATAAATCAGGTTTCAACAATTACCGCTCCCGAACCTCGTCTGCTGGTGGTGCAGCCGTGGGAAAAGCGGCTCATCGGAGAAATTGAAAAGGCCATCCTGCAATCGGACCTGGGCCTGAATCCTTCCAATGACGGAACCGTTGTCCGTGTGCCGATACCCGAACTGAGCGAGGAAAGGCGCCGGGACCTTCTGAAACTGATTAAAAAATTCTGCGAAGAGTCGCGGATTGCGATCCGGAATATTCGCCGTGATGCGAATGAAGCCATCAAGAAGCTGGAAAAGGATCATGCCGTGTCCGAAGACGAAAGCCACAAGATGCAGGATAAAATCCAGAAATTGACCGATGAGTATGTCAAGCAGGTGGACGAACGGTATGAAATGAAAGAAACAGAGATACTGGAAAACTAAAGCCGGTTTTTAAATATCCAATGATTAATAGCGGGTAATTTTCATTACTCGCTATTTTTTTATCTTTCGCGGCTGTAAATTTGTATTGTTGGAATGGAATGGCCCGAAAAGAAATAAGATCTGAACGACAGAATATCGCATGATGCCTGAACAAAAAAGGAAAATTTTAATAATCGCGGGAGAGCCTTCCGGGGACCGGCATGCTGCTGAACTGGTCTATGAGCTGAAAAAATATGCGCCCGGAATCGCCTATGAAGGCATCGGCGGAGATGACATGGCAGAACAAGGTGTGAAACTGCTGTATCATATCCGCCAGATGGCATTCCTGGGATTTGCCGAGGTCATTCGCCACCTTCCCTTTATCCGGAGCGTGTTCCGGCATCTCAGGAAATGGATGGCAGCGGAGAAACCGCTGGCCTTGATTTTAGTCGATTATCCTGGATTCAACCTCCGGCTTGCCAGAATTGCCGGAGAATTTGGCGTTCCGGTCATCTATTATATTTGTCCCCAGTTATGGGCATGGGGAGAAAAACGGGTGGAGAAAATACGCCGTTACGTGGATCTGCCCCTGGTAATTTTCAAATTTGAAGAGGAATTTTACGCTCGCCACGGCATTCCTGCCAAATTTGTAGGACATCCGCTGGCCGACGAGATACATATCTCTTTGTCGGAGGCGGAATTCAGGGAGAAGCATAAGCTGGATCCGGATAAGCCTATTGTTGCTTTGCTGCCTGGTTCGAGGAATAATGAAGTCCGGAAACTGCTGCCAATGATGATCCGGACAGCAACGGAATTCAGGAAAAGTCATGAGGTGCAGTTTATCGTCGGAAAGGCGTCATCGGTGGACAGGGAAGTATATCATATCATTTTGAAGAATACCAATAGTGCAGCAATCATCGAAAAAGATATCCACCATTTGATGAAATACTCGTACGCCTCGCTGGTTGCCAGCGGTACCGCCACACTGGAATCAGGATATCTGGGAACGCCGATGGTGGTGCTCTACCGGGTGGCACCATTGACTTACCACATCGGCCGTATGCTGATAAAAATTGAGAATATTGCGCTTGCCAATATTGTGAGCGGCAAAACGGTGGTTCCTGAACTCATCCAGGGACAGTTGACGGTCCCCAATATTGTCAACGCGCTTGACAAATATTTTTCGGATGCCGTGTATTATGATAATGTGATGGGTGAATTGCAGAAAATAAAGGCCGCATTGGGACCTCCCGGAGCGGCTGACCGTGCCGCCCGGGAAATTGCCCGATTTCTGGAGGATAAATACCAATTGGCTTTGTCCGGGAACTCCGCCCTCCCTGACAAATGAAAAATTCCCAAATATAGTGCAAGACTTGCTTTGAAAAGAACCGGTTCCGGGGCCTGTCAAATGAACTGAAAGCCGTTGCGGGAGTAAATGATTTTCCTTACGGTATCCACAGAAAGGTAGGGGAATTCTTTTTGAAGCATATGGAAGATGGCCTTTGGCGGATGGTGCTCTTTCATATCCTCGAAACGTTTCTTCATGTAATAATCGCGCACGGCCCGTTCATTAATGAAACCTTTCGATTTCAGAGTAAAGAACAGCTCGTCGGGTATAAATTCCTGCAATGGATTACTACGCATCTTAACCTCCGTTTGTTAATTGTGTGTAGCACATAAATTTTGCGTAGTAACAAATATTGCAGTTAAATACCTCTTAATTTTAATGGACTAAATTTTCTGCGGTAACAAGAAATCCGATATTTCTTCCTGTTTTTTTCCTGAAACTAATTTAAAATGTAAATCTCCTCAAGCAAGTGAAAAATTTGGTACCTCAAAAATTTATACTTCAGGGGCTGTTTTATCGAACCTGGCTGATGAGGAATTTTTTAATCATCTTTGCTACATTTTTACATACTGGTGGGTTCTTGCGGAAATCTGATGAATGATAAGATCGTTTCTACATTGCATGAAAATACTTTCATAAAGCATTTGGAGTTTTTAAAATATTGTTTATATTAAAGGTCTTTAATATTTTAGAGTCGGATAAGCTTAACGGCGTACATATGTTTGAAATCCATGCTGATCAGATCGCTCAAAAGTTCAATCAGCGCATTATATTCCGGGACATCTCTTTTAAAATCAAAAGCGGGCATTCGCTGGTTTTTCTGGGGCCCAATGGTTCCGGTAAAACAACCCTGGTGCGGGTGATTTGTCAGCTCATCCGTCCCACAAAAGGGAAAGTCCGTTTTTTCAGAAACGATGAAGAAATCAAACAGGATCAGATCTATCCGTTTTTGGGATTGGTCGGTCCGTATCTCCAGTTGTATAATAGCTTAACCGCGCTGGAAAACTATGAATTTTTTGCAAAAATCCGCAGACAGCCGGTAGATGTAAACCATTTTAAAAAATTAATGGGAAGGATGGGTTTGGCAGGCAGGGAAATGGATGAATTGCGCACCTACTCTTCGGGCATGCTGCACCGCGTGAAGTATGTGATGGCTCTGATTCATCAGCCGGAGATTCTGATCCTCGATGAACCCACATCCAACCTTGATGAGAAGGGCGCCGAAATCGTCTATGAAATCATGGAAGAGCAAAGAAGAAGCAAAATCCTGATTGTCGCGACCAATGAACCGGAGGAAATTAAGTTTGGCGAAGAACAGATTCGGCTTGCTTCGTAGCGCGCACATCGTATTTCAGAAAGATATTCATCTTGAGTTCCGGACGCGATATTCCATAAACGCCATATTGATGTTCGCAATCACCACGCTCACTGCCATCAGTTTTTCCATCGGCCCCATGAATCTGAGAAGTGAAGTCCTCTCTCCGCTGTTATGGATACTCCTGTTTTTTTCATCCATGTCCGGACTTTCCCACATTTTTGTGCGTGAGGAAGAACAGCAAACCGCCGATACGCTGCGGCTGGTCACTTCTCCCGCCAGCGTATTCCTTGGCAAATGGTTTTTCAATATCGTGCTGCTCTTCGGGCTGGAAGTTATTATTGTGCCGTTGTTCCTGGCCATGATGGGCGCGGGCGTGGAAGGAATCTGGATATTTTTGCTCATTCTTTTCATCGGGAGCATCGGCTTGGCATCGGTTGCCACCATCATTGCCGCCATCATCTCCCAGGCCAGTGCCAAAGGAGCGCTCTTTGCGGTAGTCTCCTTTCCCATCTCGCTGCCTATCCTTATTTCCGGAATTCACGGAACACGCCTGGCTATGGACGGCGTTCAATTTTCTGATTGTTTATCGGATTTGCAGGTGTTAATTTCATTTTCAATAGTAATTGTGACATTATCACTGCTATTGTTTGAATTTATCTGGAGGAAATAATGAATTTAAATAGAAACTGGTGGAAATATATATTGGGGCTGTGGATGACCCTGGTTATTGTCGGGGCTTTCCTTTACGCTCCTCCTGCCAAAGGTTTGGGGGAGACGGCGCGCATACTGTTCTTTCATGTGCCCACCGCCTGGCTGGCAACAATCGCCTTTCTCATTTCCGCCATATACAGCATATTGTATTTAAGGACGCAGGATTTAAAACACGATGTATGGGCTTCCTCCGCGGCCCAAATCGGTTTGATATTTTCAATCCTGGCCACCGTTACCGGATCCATCTGGGCCAGCAAAATATGGCACAGCTTTTGGAACTGGGACCCGCGGGAAACTTCCATTTTCATATTGCTTCTCATCTACGCGGCATATTTCGCCCTGCGCTCCGCCATCGAGGTGGATGAACAAAAGGCCAGGCTGTCGGCCGTCTATTCCATCATCGCATTTGTGACGGTTCCCTTTTTCATTTTCATCATACCGCGGATTTACGATTCACTCCATCCCGATCCTCTGATCAATGCCCAGGGAAAAATAAAAATGGACGGCCGGATGCAGCTGGTATTCTTTAACTCCCTGGCAGCGTTCACCCTTCTGTTTTACTGGATGCTGCGGATCAAAGTGGATGCCGTTATGCTGAAATTGTCCGGCAAAGAAGAAACATTGTAAGCACACAGGAAGGAAAAATAGATATGTCAGGAATTTATGTGGTATTAATTGTCTGTCTGATTATTTGGGGCGGAATATTTTCCTATCTCTTCTATATTGATAAGCAATTAAAAAATATTAAACAAAAGTTGGAATTTAAGGAAGATTTTTCAGAAAAATTGAGTTAAACAAAAAATTTGTTTTGCTGAACGTTCCAACAATCCAGGAGGACGATAATGAAGCCTAAATATATAGTGGGAATATTAATAATCGCGGGATTTATTGTATTCGCGGCTATTAATCTGAGCAAGTCGCTGACGCCCTATGTTTCGGTGGATGAGGCGCGGGCAAGTAAATCCGTTGTGCAGGTGAAAGGCCAGCGGGTGGCAGGCAGCGAGGAGTTTGATGTGGAAAATAAAATTTTCCGTTTCAAAATGCTCGATGATAAGGGTAAAGAATTCAACGTGATATATCACGGTGTAAAACCTGCCAACCTGGAGCAGGCCACCGAAGTTGTAGTCATTGGCCGTTTCAATCAGGACCAGTTCGAAGCCGAACAATTACTTGTCAAATGCCCGTCTAAATATCAAGCAGAAGGAGCGTAAATATGATCAGCGGTATATTAGCGATTTCCATCGCCTTTGTTGCTGCTACGGTTTCTGCAGCGGCATACTGGCTTTATTATAAAGAGAATGATGAACGGTTTTATAATCTGGCAAACCGCAGTTTTGCCGTAATGGGAGTGGGAGTGCTCTTTGCATCCGTCCTGCTTTATTACAATATCTTCGCCCATAATTTTCAATTGAATTATGTGTACAGCTATACTTCCCTGAAGCTGTCCACTTATTATCTGATTTCAACATTCTGGGCCGGACAGGAAGGAACTTTCATGCTGTGGCTCATTTACAGCACGGTATTTGGGATCATCCTCATCCGTACGCTGGCAAAGAAACAGCCGCTGGTCATGCTTTTTGTGATGCTGGTGCAGTCCTTCATCCTTCTGATCTTGTTGAAAAAAAGTCCGTTTGCCATGATCTGGCATGTCCACGCGGATGCCCCGGTCGGTTTCATGCCGCCGGACGGGCGGAGTCTGAATCCGCTTTTGCAGAATCCCTGGATGATTATCCATCCCCCCATCATGTTCATAGGATATAGTTCAACAGTGGTTGCCTTCGCGCTTTCCCTGAATGCAATGGTCACTCGCAATTTTGTGAACTGGGTAAAACAGGCCCGGCCCTGGGTGCTTTTCACCACGCTGATGCTGGGAACCGGCATTATCATGGGCGGTTACTGGTCCTATGTCACCCTGGGATGGGGCGGCTACTGGGCCTGGGATCCGGTTGAAAATGCTTCGTTTGTTCCCTGGCTGTTCAGTGCCGTTCTGCTGCACGGACTCATCATCCAGATACGCCAGAAAGGCCTGGTAAAAACAAATCTCTTCCTGGCCGGTCTGGCCTTTGTATCCGTGCTGTGGGGATCGTTTCTGACCCGATCGGGAGTGCTGGCGGATTTCTCTGTGCACTCATTTGCCGAATCCGATTTAAATCTCTATCTCATCGCCTTTGTAGCATTTTTCGCGGGCCTGTTCCTGTATTACTATTTCAAGACGCTGAAACTGATGGAAAGTCCCAGATTTGCGGAAGGAATTTTCAGCCGTGAAACGTTTGTGCTGATGGGAATGATGTCCCTTCTGTTCACGGGAATAACGGTATTCATCGGCACTTCCTCGCCAATCTATACCGGACTTTTCGGAAAACCTTCCAATGTATCAGCCGGATTCTATAATACCGTCAGCATTCCCATAACTGCTTTCATGCTTTTTGCCATGGCGCTGGCTCCCTTGCTGGCCTGGAAAGTCTCCGAGCTCAGGAACAGGAAAAACATGCTGATAAGCGCCGCTATCTCATTGGCCATCACTGTCGCAGCCGTATTTTTAGGATTAACAAAACCGGTGTCCATTCTGCTGGTGTTCCTGTCACTCTTTGTGGTGATCATCAATGGCTATGTGGCATTCAAATTGCTGAAGAAAACCCCGTCCAAAGGGGGCGCCTATCTGTCCCATGTGGGGATCGCGCTCATGGTCATAGGGATCATTACGTCTTCGATGTATTCCACCAGCGAAAAAGTAACGCTTCCGGCCGGCAAATTCACACCGACCAATTTCGGCTATAATATCGAGTTTACCAAATTTAAGGGGAGTCCCGACGGGAAGGACCGGGCCCAGCTTTTCGTGAAGGATGGAAATAAAAGTTTTGAAGCCGATCCGCAATTCTATTTCAGTGATTATACCCAGAGCTATATGGTGTCCCCGCATGTTAAAATGAGTCTGGCCAAAGATATTTACATTTCTCCTATTTCTTTCATGCCGGCCAAGGCAGCCAACACCCAGGAGGTGGAGATAGTAAAGACCCAGAGTCAGACCGTGGATAACCTGAATATCAGGTTCAATCAGTTTCTGGTCGGCGACCATACCGATCAGTCGCCGATGACTGTTAAAGCCGATTTAACGGTTTCGGTGAAGGAGAACAATTACTCCAAAGATTTTTCAATCCAACCCGCTATGTGGATGGAAAACGGAACCCTGCAGTCCGAAGAAGTATCGGTCCCTGAAACAGATTACAAAATCCGCATTGAGGCGCTGGATGCCAATCAGGGTATGTTAAAACTGGCTGTGCTTTCGCCTTCAAAAGCGACCGGGCAGGCAGATGATATTCTGGCGGTGGAAGTTAGTGAAAAGCCGTTGATCAGTATCCTCTGGTTCGGCACCATTGTGATGATCATTGGTGTTTTTGTTACTCTGGTAGACAGAATTAAAATCGCCGGGAAAGCCTGATTTTATTCATTGTGAAGAATGGCAGGGCCATATTTTTGAAAAGCAGATAATTGTCAATTAATAAAGGGCTGCATCCCGGGCAGCCCTTTTTTGATGATGATGACCCGGGAAATCTGAGAATCTCAGAATGGATTTCCTTCTGAAAAATAAAAACCTGCGAACTTTCCTGATTCGGAAAAATTAAATGTACTAATTTTGAAGACGAAAGCTTTTGAATTTATAAAGATCTGTTATTATTTAGCTATGCCAACATCAAATAAGAATCATATCATGAAAAAAAGCATTCCTGCGGTACTCCTTTTTTTAATACTGCTAAGCGCCTGTTCCCAAAAATCAGCGGATAGCTCTCCGGTGGTTGCCAAAGTGGGAAAAGAAAAAATTACCTTCCGGGAGCTGCAAAACAGCGTCCTCCTGAATCCTCAATTTTCCACCAGGACCCCGTTACGCGAGGTGCGGCAGAGTCAACTGGCCTATTTGATCCGACAGGCGCATCTTTTCCTGGCCTCGGAAAGAGTCGGTTTAAGCAAAGATCCGGATATCCAGCCCAAACTCAAATATATTAGAGAGCAGGAAACTCTGAAGGCGTTTGTAAAGGAGAAATTTCTGGACAGCGTAAAGGTCAGTGATCTGGAATTACTGCAAGGTACCGCGAAAATAAACAAGCGTCTGAAAATTCAATTTGTCGTTGCGCCATCCCGGGGGGCTGCCGATTCCCTGAAGGACCAACCGGACGGGGGGGCGGATCTGACTGCGTTGGCCAGCAAAATATCCCCGAATGATTCTTCAATTAATAAGAGGGATGATGTGGGTTATATTTCCTTCGGTGATCTGGATCCCGGCCTTGAAGAGGCGGTTTATTCCCTGCAACCCAACCAGGTATGCGATCCGGTGAAGGTCAAAGATAGTTATTATATCGTCAAATTATTAGCCATTGAACCTAATCCGGCCGTTTCCAGCATGAGTTCTCAGATGGTTACACAGGATGTCCTGGAAATTATCCGGAACCGCAAGGCGGATAAAATCATCCGGGCTTATCTTGAAAAATTAGCTGATGGAAGAAAAATTCAGATTAACAACCGTGTTCTGGATGTCCTCGAAAAAGAAACACGGTCAGTGATGGGTGCAAAGTATGATAAGCCGAGCATTTTTAAACCTGCTATAAATAACGGGGAATTGGGGGCGATTCAGATCGGCATCATCGATGTTTTGAAAAAGCCGCTGGCCAGGTTTGGAGACCAGGAAATGACGGTGGAAGACTTTATGAATCGTCTGAAGGAGATGCCGCCCTTTCACCGGCCCTACCTCCGCACCCGCGCCCGGATGATACAATCCATTATCGATATTATACGTGGAGATATGCTTATAGGGGAGGCGATGAAAGCGGGCATTGAGAAGCAAGCGGTGGCCAGAAAAAATATTCAAAGAGAAAGCAGAGACTTTTTATCGGGAGAATTTCAGCGGCGTATAGCTTCACCTGATTATAAGGAAAGAAATCCTGAGGAGTGGCAGAAATTAGAGACCGCATTGAACAGCATGGTGAAAAAATATCCGGCCAATATAAATGAGCAGAATCTATTTCATGACGTTCAGGATCCTGATAGTATTTGGGTGCCCGCGCCGGTGCAGGTGTTTTTAAAGAGCCGGTATGTCTGGTGAACAGCCCTTATAGAATTGCAGGCAACAAACCATTTTAATCAAAATAAAAGGCCCCATGCCAGGACCGGGTTGTTAAAATCCCTGACATTGGG
>JARRQT010000044.1:0-12702 GCA_037381445.1 Calditrichia bacterium | reverse complement strand
CTGATATCAAACAGCATTCCCACTCTGGCAGAATAATAAATAGTATTATCTTTTTCCGTCAGTCCCAGATTATAAGATCCTTCCACATAGGGATGCAGGTTTTGGGAAACGTTTACTGCAATTCCTGCGCCGCCGGTATTCATGAAGGCATCCGCCTTGTCTTCCGGAAAGCGGAAGGAAAATGAATTATCCTGAGGTTCATTGATGCTGGAAATTTCCACGGGTTCCGCATTGATATGCATGAAACCTATCCCTCCGATGAGATAGGGAGTGATAAAGTGCAAAGGGAACTGCAGGCTTGCAGAAAGCGCCACAGCATAGATGTTGACCGTTCCGCGATTGGCATTGAAATCAACAATTTGAATAACGGAGGGCAATACTTTTCTGATTTCGGAGCGAACTTCCTCATCATTAATGCTGAAGTTTGAATAGGAAAAACCAAGGCGGGCTCCGAGGGTAGGGGTAATACTATACTCCAGGCCCGCATCAATATTCAAACCCAAATTCCAGAATTTATCAAATGTTGCGCTTGTTGGCTGCCCCAGTTGATTCTCAAAAAGAAAATCTTTTAACAGAAAGGATTCGGAAGGCTGAGAAATCCCGCCACCGGCATATAGTCTTAAGTTCTCAGAAAGTTGCCCGAACGCGAAATTAACAAGCAAAAGTGACGCGCTCAAAAAGTAGACTATTTTCTTCATTCAATATCTCCTGTTTAGTTATAAACTGAAATTCAATTGTATCATGTCACCAAAGAATTAACAGGCGTTAATATATATTTTAAGAATAAAATAACAAAATTAATTTTTTGTCTTCTTAATTTTTTAGAATACCCTGGAGATCTCAGATTTGCACCCGGAGTTTTACGATATCCCGAAGATGACTTTTTGAGGTTTCAAATTATACCCTGTCTTTCCCGATTGAACTGGAAAAATTCTGACCATCTGATAAAAGCGGATTTTTTAATAGTTGACTTCTACTAACTCCAAAAAATCCGCCAGGTTTCAAGATTTAGTTTTTATTAATTGCATCATATCTTCACAAACTTATCTCTTCTGGAGGAGGACATGGCCTACCTAAAAAAGGCTTGCATCTTCATATTAATTTTAATCCTTAACGGTGTGGTGTTTTCCGGCTCTACCGGCAAAATCGCAGGAATTGTTAAAGATAAAAATAGTGGGGAGCCGCTGATTGGCGTTAATGTAACCGTAGAAGGAACAACTTTGGGCGCCAGTACTGATGTGGATGGTACCTTTGTCATTCTGAACATTCCGCCGGGTGTTTACACGCTGGTGGCCCAGTACATCGGTTTTTCCAATTCAAAAATTGAAAATGTGAAAGTCAATGTGGATTTGACAACCGAGCTGACCATTCAGATGCAGGAAGCGGCACTCGATCTTGGGGAAACAGTGACAGTAGTAGCGCAAAGGGATCTGGTAGTAAAAGATCTCACTGCATCCACCGCAACGGTAGACGCCGACAGAATCCAGGCCCTGCCGATTACGGAGATTTCCGAGGCGCTTGAACTGCAGGCCGGCTACGTGGATGGGCATGCCCGCGGGGGAAGAACCGGTGAAATTGCCTATTGGATTGACGGTGTTCCGGTGACTGACGCCTATGACGGCGGCCAAGTGGTAGAAGTAAACAAGGATATGGTGGAGCAGCTCCAGTTCATCAGCGGCGCCTTCAATGCTGAGTACGGGCAGGCCATGTCGGGGATCGTTAATATCACCACGAAAGAGCCAACCCAGCGTTTTGGCGGCAATTTCACAGCATATCTGGGTGATTATTATAGCTCCCACAATGATGTTTTCTGGAATACAAACAATTTTAAACCCACCAATATATACAATTTTGAAGGCGGAATTTATGGACAGATTGTGCCCCAGAAATTGTCCTATTTTGTAAACGGCAGGTATATCTACTTCGGCGGCTGGTTATACGGCCTGCGCCAGTTTAATCCCGGAAATATTTCCTACACGGATCCAACCACCAATAATTTTATTACCTACAGGGATCCTGCGGTTGGCAAAGGAGATAGTTCCTATGTGCCCATGAACTGGAACCGCAAAGTCTATTATCAGGGAAAACTGATCTATAATATCACCCCCATGATGAAAGTATTTTATAACTTCATTCGTGATGATGTCAATTTTGAAGAGTATGACCGCAACTACAAACTAAATCCTGATGGAAACCTGAATAGGTTCCGGACCGGTTATACTCACATGCTAAAATTGAACCACACACTGGGAAGCAAGACTTTTTATGAATTGGGAGTTTCTTATTTCAATAAAACGTACAAACAATATGTCTATGCAAATCAAAACGATCCCCGCTACGTTCATCCGAAGGTTAATGAAAATCAGTTACTTTACAGCTTCAAAACAGGGGGGACCAATAACCAGTATTTCTACAGAAACACCAAAACCGCACTTCTTAAATTCGATCTGACAAGCCAGATAAATAAGCGTAACATGATCAAAACCGGTCTGGAAGTGCGGCGTTATGATATCTATTTCGATGACATTACCCTTCGGCCGGCAGGCGGAGACAATTTGGATTTCACGACGGATTCTCCCTATATGCAGCCGACTATCATGCCTATAATTACTACCTATCATAGCCAGTATCAGCACAATCCCATGGAATTTTCGGCTTATATCCAGGATAAGATGGAATTTGAAGATTTGATTGTGAACATCGGCGTGCGGGTGGATCATTTCAGACCGGATGGCGTGGTTCTGGCGGACCCCACCGATCCCAATATCTTTAATCCGCTGAAGCCGGATCACCGCTATCATGATCTGAACGGAAACGGCACCCAGGATCCGGGTGAACCCAATACCACCCTTGCGGAAAGGGAAACCTACTGGTATAAAGATGCTTCAAATAAAACCCAGGTGAGTCCCCGGCTGGGCATCTCTTTCCCCATCACCGAAACAGGAATTATCCATTTTTCGTACGGCCATTTCTTCCAGCTTCCCAGCTTTGAACTCCTATATCAAAATCCGCAGTTTAAGCTGGGGTCGGGAACGGGCAATCAGGGCGTCATCGGAAACGCTGATATGCGGCCGGAACAGACCATTTCCGGTGAAATCGGACTGCAGCAGCAGATGGGTAATGATCTTGCCCTCGACGTCACCGCCTATTTCCGCGATATCCGTGATCTGGCCGGCACCCGGGCCGATCAGATTGACATTTTCGGTGGGTCCGCTGCCTACAGCAAACTTGTGAATAGCGATTTCGGCTTTGTTAAGGGATTGATCATCTCGCTGCGCAACCGTTATACCCAGGGATTCAATTACACGCTGGATTACACTTTCCAGATTGCCAAAGGGACCGCATCGGATCCCAATGCGGCCCAGCAGGCATATGCCGCGGGGAATATGCCTGAAGTGCATATGATACCGCTGAATTGGGACCAGCGACATACCATTAATGCCACTTTGAATTATAACACCCGCAGCTGGGGTGCCAGTCTGATTGGGACATTTGGCACCGGGCAGCCCTATACCCCCCGGCAAACCGGAGACGTCTCTGTCCTGCGGCAGAACAGCGAGATCAAACCAACCCGCTGGAATGTGGACATGAGACTGTATAAGGATTTCCATTTCTTCGAGCGAAAAGTGACTGCCTTTTTAAGGGTCTTGAATCTGTTTGACCACCTGAATGAAACAAATGTTTTCGATGATACCGGCCGGGCAGGATTCACCACCGAGCTTGGACGCCTCGAAAGCCAGAATTACACCTCGCCGGTCAATAGTCTGCAGTCATGGTTTACGGATGCAACCCATTATTCGGAACCGCGCAGGATTGAATTTGGCGTAATGTTTGATTTTTAATACTTGATGAAATTTATTAAAGAGGTTTGAGATTATGACCCTGAATAAATATTATTCTCTTCTGATTTTAACATTGTTCTTTCTCGCGCCGGCGGTTTTTTCGCAGGAAAGCGGTGCTGTTTATCGCCGGAGTGGTGTCCTGAACGGAAACCAGGTGAAGACGGTATTCGGTAACTGGGGGGTTATCGGGCAGCCTTCAAACCGGGGACCCCGGGGCGCCTGGATTTTTGATTCCAACGGCTATATCGGAGATGTGAGTCCGCTGGTAGGCGCCGAAGTTCACGGCCAATATCTGCTCAATGGCGTGTGGCGGGATACGGCCTTTTATTGGGTTGTCGATTGTCCGGTTGACCGGCCTTCCCTTGGCGGTTTTGATATTTCCAGTAATGGCACGCGCCAGGCTTTTGAACCGGTTCGCGGATATTTTAATGAAGCTCAGGGAAGCCCCGCCATCAGTTCCAATCCAAAGAGTTGGCCGGCCATGTGGCCTGACAAAATGAATGACCCCAGTGATCCCGGCTGGCCGGGCGCCTGGAATGGCCTGTTTGGCAAGGTGCCGAACGCGGACCTGGAAACCTACTTTGTCATGGATGATAATGCGGACAATGAATTCAGTGTACCAAGCGAGAATGCGAATAATATACAGTTTCTGCCTGATCCAGGCAATCCGAACCGGCATGGCCTGGGATTGCAGGTTAAGGTGAGAGGATTGCAGTGGCAACAGATTCTGGCCCAGGATAATATTTTCTGGGTATATGAAATCACCAATAAAGGGAAGGCCATTTATCCCCGCACGGTTTTTGGAATGCTGGTAGGAACCTATGTGGGTGTGACCGGAGCCGATGATAGTCCTATGGAATATGATGATGACTGGTCGTTTTTTGATGTCAATTACGATTTGACCTACACCGGTGATTTCCCCAATGACAACTCCCGGAATCCTTTCTGGCAAGGTGACGTCGGTTTGGTTGGGTATGCATTTCTGGAAAGCCCAGGTAATCCGTATGACGGAATTGATAATGACAATGATGCGGAACAGAGTTTTACTCCTCCTTCTGCCCGTTTATTTACTGACCAGGATTTCCGCCCGGTCACCTTTACAAATTCTTCAGCGCCGGGTCCCAATGAAACAAATAAGATTGTTACCATTGACCCGGTGACATTCGAAAGAACTGTTCTGACTTTCCCGGCCAATAAAGATACGTTCATCGTAGCAACAATGGGCGATACCATTACTTTGATATCCGGCGAAACCAGCTTGGTGGAAGGAAATGAAGCCAATGGCGGGATTAATCCAAATGCCTATGACGGCAAAGACAATGATCTTGATGGCTTGATTGATGAGAATTACTACCTGCATTACCGCCAGGTGCGCAGAACCTCCGAAGGACAAATTCTTTTCGATATACTGAATCCTGTCCGGCATGTTAATTATGTTACCGGAGAAGGCTTGCAGGACGAGATGATTGATGAGCGCCGGGATGACGGCATTGACAATGATGGCGACTGGAGCCGCAACGCCGAGACCGGTGAAATGTTATATGATGATGCGGGACACCTGATCGATGATGTGGGCGCGGATGGCGTGCCTAACACGGGCGACTATGGAGAATATGATGGAATGCCGACTGCCGGAGAACCCAATTTTGATCAAACGGACAAGGATGAATCCGACCAAATCGGTCTTTCCAGTTTCCAATATTTCACGCCCGCCGGAGATATTGCCATGGCGGATGACCAGGAAATGTGGGGACGGATGCGGCCCGGCTATTTTGATGTCCCGACTTCCATTCAAAATGGACGGCCTACCCAGGGCGAAGATGGTGATTTCGTTTACGGGACCGGTTATTTCCCGCTGACCCCGGGGCAGACCGAACGCTTGTCACTGGCGCTGATCTATGGCTGGACCTTGGATGAACTGGTCAAAAAGCTGGAAACTGTCCAAAAAATATATAATTCGGATTATCGTTTCCCGATTGCACCCAGCAAACCCAAACTGACGGCGGTGGCTGGAGATGACAGTGTTACCCTTTACTGGGATCGTTCCGCAGAGAAATCCTACGATCCGGTCCTTAAGGAATTCGATTTTGAGGGTTACAAGATTTATCGCTCTACCGATCCTAATTTCAATGATGCCAGGATTATTACCAATTCAACGGGAAGCGTAGTGGCCTATAAACCCATCGCGCAGTTTGATAAAATTGACAACATATTTGGGTGGTATGATCCTCCCCGCGACGTTTTCCAGACCCTGCAGGGATGGTCGTTTAATCTGGGAGAGGAAACCGGACTGCAGCACTCATATGTTGATTATAATGTCAAAAATGGACGCACCTACTACTATGCGGTTGTAGCGTATGATAAAGGGGCGGATTCAACCGGCATCATTCCCTCCGAATGCACCAAAAAGATTACCGTAGAAAGCACCGGCGAGGTGCAACTGGATCAGAATACGGCGATGGTAACACCCACGGCACCGGCCGCCGGTTATGTGGCGCCTAAACTGGAAAATCAGGCGGACCATATCACTGGAGATGGCTATGGAACTGTGACATACAAAGTACTGGATCCGGCAGCGCTGACCGGGCATGAATATGAAGTCAAGTTTTGGGATACTTCCGAAGATGGTGTGGATAACAACGGGAACTGGACGCTCAAAAACGATGTGGGGGCGGATGGTATTGCCGGCACCAATGATACCGGTGAAGGAGACGGAAAACCAACCCTGGGCGAACCGAATTTCGACTATAAAGATCCCGCAGAGCTGGCGTCTGTTACGACCTACTATGCGGTAAAGGATAATTATGAATATGCCGAACAGTTCATGCCTCAAGATACGATGGCTGTGCAGCTGCAGCGCAGAAATTTAGTCGAAGGAAGTGTGACTATTCAGGATGCTTTGGGGAATGTGGTTCCCGATTCGCTCTATATTTTGGATTATGAAAATGGCACTATTAAGGCGAGTGGGACCGGTTCACTGAAGGATCAGCAGCATACCATTACCTATCAGTATCAGCCCGTCTACTTCAGCCCCTATATTCAGGGAAATCCATCGGTGCCTCATATGAGGGACACGGATATATTTGATGGCCTGACCCTTAACTTTACCAATGTTTGGACAACGGAACTGGATACGGTTACATCGGGATGGAATAAGCCGGAAATTAAATATAAATTCGCACTGGCTCCCGAAACGGTCACATTTCCCGACGGAAAAAGACTTAAACCCATACTATTTCCGTCCAATTATGAGATCAGAATCTATGACCATGTGGTCGAT
Organism: Calditrichia bacterium; assembly: GCA_037381445.1. Taxonomy (GTDB): domain Bacteria; phylum Calditrichota; class Calditrichia; order RBG-13-44-9; family RBG-13-44-9; genus JARRQT01. Next base: position 5,580 of record JARRQT010000044.1, on the reverse strand, counting down.
TCTACCTCTGGCTTATACGAAAGTTACGGATTTCCGCCGCAGCCCAGAAAATTCGAGATTTTTAACAAAACCGGTAATTATAAAATCAAATATATGCATTTTGATGGTAAAGTGAAGGATGAACTGCCATCCCCGGGCGAAGTGATCTATTTCTATGAAAAAGATCCTTCTGGCAAATTTACGATTTTTACCTTTATTTGACGTCTATCTGCGGATGAGGGATATACCTATACTTATCAGGGGNNNTTAATAAGTTCGACCTTTTTAAATTTAAGCCTGAACAGGCCACAGTCAATGAAACTGAAGTCAAAAGTCAGCTTGATGACATAAAGGTGGTTCCCAATCCGTATATTGTGGCCCATGAATTTGAGCCGCCGCTGCCGCCGGGAGTTACCAGCGGGCGGGGTGAAAGACGAATCTATTTTACTCATCTGCCGCAGAATGCGAAGGTCTACATTTTTACGGCCCGCGGCGAACATGTGATAACCCTGGAAGGAAATAATTCCATGTTCAACGGCACGCTCACCTGGAATCTGAAGACCAGGGAAAATCTGGATATCGCCTATGGCGTCTATTTTTATGTAGTCGACTCTCCGCAGGGAAAGAAACGCGGTAAATTTGCGGTAATCAAATAACAAAATCGGGGTTAATCATGAAAATTCAGAATAAAATCGTTATTACATTCATGGCAATGGTGTTCTTATCCTCGATGACGGCAAGCGGCTTCAGTCAGGATAAGGTGGGTACGGCTGCTGCCCCCTTTCTGGGGATAAGCATCGGAGGAGCGGCCACTGCAATGGGCGGGGCCTACGTTTCTCTGGCAAGGGATGCTTCGGCGCTCTACTGGAATCCGGGAGCGATTTCCCGCCTTGAACGATCGCAGGTAAATTTCACACATACATCCTGGTTTGTCGGCACCAACTATAACTGGGCCGGCGCCATCCTGAATATGGGATCGGGAAACGCAGTGGGGTTTAATATGGGGTTGCTTGATTACGGAGAGGAAGATGTTACCACGGTAAATGCGCCGGAAGGCAACGGAGAAAAATGGAGTGCTCAGGATTTGTTCGCTGCGGTTACCTACGCGCGGAATCTGACCGACCGGTTCTCCATCGGCGGTTCCGCCAAGATTATCCAGCAAAAAATATATCATGAAACGGCCACCGGCTATGCTTTTGATATCGGTCTTCTTTATATCACCCGTTTCAATGGCATGCGGCTGGGCATGAGCATTACCAATTTTGGCACCGACATGCGGATGGAGGGCAAAGACCTCCTCCATTCCTATGACCAGGATCCTGGCAGCTATGGGAATAATTCCAATATCAGTTCCATGCTGCGGACCGCAAACTGGCCTTTGCCCCTTTTCTACCGGGTGGGTGTCTCCATGGATGTGGTCTCCGTGGGAGAGAATACCATCATGCTGGCCACTGATGCGCTTATTCCCAGTGATAATTCGACGGTTATCAATGTGGGCGGCGAATATAACTGGAACAATTTGTTCTTTCTGAGAGCAGGTTATAAATCATTGATGCGCCAGGATACCCAGGAAGGCCTGACGGCCGGGCTTGGAATCCAATATTTTATTCCCGGACTGGGCCGGGTAAGTTTTGATTATGCCTATAACGATTACGGACTACTGGAGCAAATCCACACCCTGGGTCTTGGATTTTCTTTTTAGCAGTCTTAATAATTAAACCAACACTAACCAAACAAAAGGAGCTACTGTTATGAAGAGATTTACCAGTGCATTATTGTTGCTTCTCCTGTTCGCTGCGTTTTCGTTTGCGACAGTGAAAGTGACATTTCGTGCGAACTCTTCCACCGTGGAAGGTTTTACCGATTCCACAGAGGTGGTAACGGTCCGTGGCGGTATACCGCCTCTGGCCTGGAACGCCTACTCTGACACCATGACTAACGTGGGCGGCGACTACTGGGAGGCCGTTGTGGAATTTTCCGATGATTATATTGACCAGACAATTCCGTACAAATATGGCGCCACCCGGTATTCCTTGACTGGTGAGGAAGACTGGTGGGAAAATCATTCCGACCGGACATTTGTTCTGCCGGCGCAGGACACGGTACTGGCAATGGATTATATGAGTGCTGACGGTCCGCCCTACACTCCTTCCGACAGCATTGATGTGTATTTCCGCGTGAATATGGTTGCCAATGTGGCTTTTAATCCCGAAACGGATATTCTTTCACTCGTGGGCGATTTTCCGGCACCGGATGGTGCGGCCAACATGTGGAGTCCGGGAACATACCGGCTGACCCGTGAAAGTCCGACCAGTGATTACTGGTCTTACCACCTGAAACTGGCGCAGCCCTCAACCGCCTATGCTTCCGCAGGTACGGTGGACAGCGTATACTATCGTTTTGCAATCGGAACTGACTGGAACACCACCGAGCAGATTTACGGCCATGGAATGTTCCCCGACAATGAGAACCGCGGTACCCAGGCACTTCATGATACGACCCTGGCCTGGAAATACTGGAATGACGTTCCCCCGGGGACTGCCGGCGAAGATACGGTCAATGTTAAATTCCGTGCTGACCTTTCGGAAGCCATTCAAGAAAATGGTTTCAACGTTGGCGATACCCTGCTGGTTCGCTGGGGCTACAACTTTACTGCTGATTATGAAGTCGATACGCTGACAAGAGAATTTGGCGGCGGCGATTTCTATTCCGTTACCATAGAAGCAAAGAATGTGGCGCTGAACGCTGACCTGCAGTACCAGTATTATCTCCTGAAGAACGGCATCGAATATCGTGAAATCTTCTTTGATTTCGGCGATGATTTTACCGGTTCCCAGGAAAAGCGTAAAGTATATATCCCTGAACCCAAGCCGGATCTAGTAACCGCGGAAGACGTCGTGAACAGCCTCACGGATTTGCACCGCTGGCCTCGTTTCCGGAATGTCTCCACAATTTCGCAGACCGTCCTGGTGACCTATGCCTGCGATCTTCGTCCGCCTTACTGGCAGGTAAAACTTGGTAATGATACTATCCGGAATATTCAGGGAGAAAATGCGTGGGTTTATCCTGGTCATGAAGATGAAATTTTCACGATGGGTCTATATATAAACGGCCCCGGCAATGGTACCCCCAACTGGCAGGGATGGGACCAGACTGCTCTGGCACCTTATCAGCTGTTCGATGACGGAACCCATGGCGACATGGTTGCTGGAGATTCGATTTATTCCTTCCAGACCTATTTTTCGCCTGATTCCACACCGCCCGATGTAATTGGCCAGGAATTTAAATTCGGAATCGGCGCCGGTGACAACGAAGGCGGCAATACCGGTTATGGTTTGAACCATATCCAGAATATTGACGACAGCCAGGAGAACTTTACCATTCATACCGATTTTGGCTCCATCAACCCCGGATTCTATTCTCGCTGGGATTTCAATCTTCATGTTGTGGGTATCAAAGATGCTGAGCCTGTAACCGTTGTGCAGACCCCGGTATTGAATTCCAATTATCCGAATCCTTTCAACCCGGTCACGACCATCAGTTTCGTATTGCCGAAAATTATGGATGTGAAACTGGTAATCTATGATGTTCTGGGTCGTAAAGTCCGCACACTGCTGAATGGAAAGCAGCAGCTCGGCGCCCACAAAGTATTGTGGAATGGCCGGGACGACCATGGCCAGGCCGTCGGAAGCGGGATTTATTTTTATCGCCTGACAACTGAGAATTACGAGAAAACCATGCAAATGGTACTCATGAAGTAGAGTTGGAAGTGGTTTGAAGTTCACTTGTAGGAATTGCAGGAGACCCAAGACCCATGTTTTGGGTCTCTTGCTTAAGGAAGTCTGTTGAATTACGCTGGTTCTTTTTCCGTTCAATTCTCCCCTCACCGGGAAATTTCAAAATCCTCCAATGATTCGAGGCAAACTGCAAATGAGCGGAGATGGACAGAACCCAAATAAAAGACGCATTTTTTGACAGAAATAAAATTCAAATATCCTGGATTAAAGAGGATGTACTTCAGAGGTGAAGAATGACCCCTATTGATTACACAATCGTTGTCGTCTACCTGCTTGGTATTGTTCTTGTTGGTTTATGGCTGCAGAAAAAGGCGTCTGCCGGAATTGATTCCTACTTTCTGGGAGACCGCGGTATCCCCTGGTGGGCATTGGGCGCTTCCGGCATGGCCTCCAATCTTGATGTTAGCGGTACCATGATCAACACTGCTTTTGTTTTTGCCCTGGGTGCCAGCGGCTTTTTTATCGAGATCAGGGGAGGGGTCACTTTGATTATGGCATTCCTGATGATTTTCATGGGAAAATGGAACCGGCGCGCGCAGGTGATGACCCTGGCGGAGTGGATGCGCTTCCGGTTCGGGAAAGACCGCGATGGGGATGTGGCGCGGATAATCAGTGCCATTTCAGTCATCGTCATTACCATTGCCATGATCACTTATTTTGCCATCGGTTCGGGGAAGTTTATAGCTGAGTTTCTGGGAATTCCTTCATTCTGGGGGCTTTCCTCCGAATTCTGGGCCTCCACGCTGATGATCGGCCTGGCCATGATCTACACGGTTGCCTCTGGTCTTTACGGTGTGGTCTGGACGGATGTTTTTCAGGGTCTTCTGATATTCGGGACCATCGCTTTCATCTGTATCATGGTCTTTACCCAGTATGTTTTGCCTGACGTCTTCAATGTTTCCCTGCCTTTACGGGAGGGCGGGCATCTCGCCATGCAGACCACGAAGGAAGCGTGGACCAGCGTTGTTCCAAAATGGAATCTGAACATTCCCCAGGAGTCGTCCTATTCGATCTATAATTTATTTGGTATCGCAATACTTTTTTATCTTTTTAAGGTCACCATTGAAGGAAGCGGCGGTACCAGCGGATATATGATCCAGCGTTATTTTGCGGCCCGCAGTGACCGCGAAGCTGGTTTGCTCTCTCTTTTCTGGACTTTTTTACTTTCCTTTCGCTGGCCCTTTATCGTAGCCATCGCCATGCTGGGAATCTCATACGGTGCCTCCCATGGCGTTATTGGGGACCCGGAAAGAGTTCTGCCGGTGGTGATTGACAGGATGGTTCCGTTGGGTGTGCGCGGATTGCTGGTAGCCGGTCTGATGGCTGCCGCTATGTCCACCTTCGACAGCACGGTCAACGCCGGGGCAGCCTATTGGGTGAAGGATATTTATCAGGCCTACATAAATCCCGATGCCTCGGAGAAAACATTGATGCGTCACAGCCGCTGGGCTTCGGTTATTATCGTACTGCTCGGCCTGTTCTTTTCTATTTTCATCCGCAATATCAATGAAATCTGGGGTTGGATCACAATGAGCATCGGGGCGGGAATGCTGATTCCCCAGCTCCTGCGCTGGTACTGGTGGCGGCTCAACGGGTATGGTTTCGCGATCGGCACGGTGGTTGGTATGGTGGCCGCAATTCTGCAGAAATATTTCTTCCCCCAGGTTCCGGAATATGTCTCTTTTCTGTGGGCCAGCGGCACTTCCCTGATCGGCCTTATTCTTGGGACCTATCTGACAAAGCCTACCCCGAGCCATGTTCTGTTCAATTTTTACAGAACCACCCGGCCCTTTGGCTGGTGGCA
>JARRQT010000043.1:28699-44412 GCA_037381445.1 Calditrichia bacterium | reverse complement strand
TGTGGGAAGAACTTTCCGTGCATGAAGGCAATATTCGGGAACTGAATTTTGACCAGTATCTGCTTCCCACCAGCAAGGACATCGGCATCATTGAACCTGTTTTTGTGGAGGGGAAGGATGAATACGGGCCGTGGGGTGCCAAGTCGCTGGGCGAGCCGACGCTGGAACTCACGGCTGCCGCTATCAATAATGCCGTCAGCAACGCCCTGGGACGCCGCTATTTCAATCTTCCCGTGAATCTGGAAGAAATCCTGCTGAACCGCAAACTGTATCCCGAAGATACCAGAAGAGGGAGCGCCTTATGAGACACGACTTCGATTTCGTAAAACCGGCATCCCTGCGCGAGGCACTCGACCTGATTTCGGAAGGAAATCCGGCAACCCGGCCGCTGGCAGGCGGTACCGATATCATTGCCGGTCTGCAGCAGAATGCGCCCCGTTTCACCGGTATTCAAACATTGGTGGATATTCACAACCTGCCCGAATTGAAGGCCATCCGGGAAGCCGGGAACGGTATCTCCATTGGTGGGGCGGCAACCTTCTCGGAAATCCGGAACCATCCGCTGATCAGGGAAAAATTTCCGCTGCTGGCAAAAGCCGCAGGTACCATCGGTTCCGTGCAGATCCGCAATCGCGCCACTCTGGCCGGCAATTTTGTAAATAATGCGCCGTGTGCGGACAGCGTGCCGCCGCTGCTGGTTTATGAGGCGGAGATCAAGATTCAGTCTGCCCATGGGGAACGGAAAATTCCCCTGCAGGATTTTCTGCTGAAACCGTACCGGACCCAGCTCCAGCCGAACGAACTGGTCACCGAAATTTTGCTTCCCCGGCCGCCCGCCGGCTACAGCGGGGATTTCTATAAGCTGGGGAGGCGACGGGGAGTGGCCGTCAGCCGCATAACTCTGGCGGTGCTGGCCAAAGTCCGGAACAACCTGCTGGAAGATATCCGCATTTCTTCCGGTGCCGTTACGCCCATCGGGTTGCGTTTCCCGGAATTGGAAGCACTGGCGCGGGGAAAACCGGTCCTTCCCGATCACCTGAAAGAGATTGCCCGCAAACTCGGGGAGCAGGTGCTCGACAAGACCGGCCTGCGCTGGAGCACGCCCTACAAACTGCCGGTTACTCAGCAGACATTTTATGGGCTGCTGCATAGGATTTGTATAAAATAAAAAGAATTTGAAAGATGTCAACGGTGATGCTATGAAAAAAATCGAAATACAATTTACCCTGAATGGAGAGAATAAATCCCTCCCGGTGGATGCCAATCTGCGGCTGCTGGATGTGCTGCGGGATCATTTCGGTCTTATCGGGACGAAGGAAGGATGCGGCATCGGGGAGTGCGGCGCGTGCACGGTTTTAATGAATGGAAAGGCAGCGAATTCCTGCCTGGTGCTGGCAGGACAGGCGCAGGGCGCCGAGATTATCACCGTGGAGCACCTGGCAAAGGAGGGTCAGCTAAACCGCCTGCAGCAGAATTTTCTGGAGAGCGGCGCGGTGCAGTGCGGTTTCTGCACCCCCGGGATGCTGATGTCCGCCACAGCATTGTTAATGGAAAATCCCCACCCTGAAGAGGCGGAGATAGAAGAGGCCATTGCCGGCAACCTGTGCCGCTGCACTGGCTATAAGCAGATTGTTCAGGCCGTAAAGAATACGGCTGCGGAATCTAATAGATTGGGAAGTTGATTGACTAAGTTCTATTGAATTTTGTTTGATTTTTTAAGATTATGTCTCGCACAAAGAATTCTGACATTGTCTGGAGTTATGCTTGTTCCACCCTTTGAATAAGGCAAATCGTGGTCGAAGTGTAATTCATCAGTTGCACCACAAATCACACACTTACCTTTGTCTCTCGCCCATACCTCTTTTTTTACCCAACTAGGAATGATTCGAGTTCGCGGTTTCAATCTGTCTTCTTCAAATCCATTATTTTCTACCGAAATTTCAATTTCTTCAAGGAGATATTTAAATACATACCTGTTGTTCTGATCCTTTAAATATTTATAATCAACCAGCTTGAAAAAGCCCTTTTCCGACCAGACACCATTAAATATTTTTTCATAAACCCTCACTATTTCTGCAGGTTGTTTTTTCATTTTATAATCATCAATAGATTTTGCGAATAGTCCATTTTGTGTTAGTTTGCCTATTTTTGAGGTTCTCGGTTGGTCAATTTGCTTAGGATCAGGAAATTGGGGACTTTTGGTTACATTATGTCCTTCATATTCGATACTCAAGCCATCATCACTAATTCTATCATTGTATGGAGCATTCTTTCTCTGGGACATTAGGATTACGGAATATTGAGGATTTAATCGAAAATTCATGCCTCTTTGAAGAGTCTGCATATTTTCATTGTCGCACATTTCACGGTAAGAGATTATTTCATCTTTCATGATTATCTAAGTCTTCCTCTCATTTAAGAGCGCCTAAGTGTGACCAATTCACATGAGAAATATAGATTCTAACTCATTCTTTCAACCGGATTATTTGTTCAATCTAATATTATCCAAATAACGGGATCTAGCTAAACTCACAGAATTTTTGAAACATATTTTATGACCTATTTTTTAACCGAATATATTTTGTTTGATTCTTAGGTTTCATAAATTAATCACAACAGATAAGCATAATCCCGCGCAACCGTTTTGATCATCTCCAAAAACCGGTTCATATCCGGCGAACTGTTTTTCTCACCAAGAGCGGATTCCGGACGCTCCCCGGCAGCGTTATACCGCAAACTGCCTTCCTGCTTGTTGAAGCGTACCCGGAATTCCAGGCTGCCCTCCGCCTGTCTTTGCATCAAATAAAATCCATCATTTGTGCTGTCAGCGAAATCCTGTTCGTTCCAAAAGAGGGTGATTTTTTCCTTATACGGCGAACCGGCATAGGGACAGAAGGTCTCGCAATTACCGCATTCGTTGCACATGCCGTCCACATGCAGAATCTGGAAAGCATCCCTGAATTTCACGTCAGGCCCGCTGACAGCGATGGGAATATTGGCGCGATTCGGGCACACCTCCACGCACTTGTTGCAGACCAGGTTACACGCCAGGCAGCGCTCAGCCTCTGCAGCCGGTGAATCAGGCTGCCCGGGCAGGATGGTCCCTTTCCGGATTTCTGTATCCTGCATACGTTTTGAATGGTCGAACAATTTCGACAGTCGGTTCTCGGGAGATTCCTGTGTCAGTCCTTCCCTCTGGATAATCGCCTCCGCCGCCTTCTTGCCATCGGCGATGGATTCCACCACAGTGGACGGTCCGCGTAGGGCATCTCCCCCGATGAACACGTTTTCCAGAATCGTTTCGTTGGTGGTTTCCATCACCTGCAGTTTCTGACGGTCTCCGGAGAGAAGTTCATTTTTCTGCAGAAGCCGGGTGTCGGCGTGCTCCCCGATGGCGGAAATAATCGAATCCACGGCAATGGTTTCAAATGAATCCTTCACGGCGGAAACCTGCCGGCGTCCGTCCGCACCCATGCCACCCAACTGCATCTTCTGGCATTTCAGGCCGCCGCTTTCAAATGTCACGGGAAGCAGCAGTTCCCTGAAAATGATGCCGTCCGCCAGCGCCGCATCGAATTCCTCCCGGTCGGCGGGCATCCATTCCCGGGTGCGGCGATAAATAATATACACTTTTTCAACGCCGGGACTGCGCATGGCGGCCCGTGCTCCATCCATGGCGGAGTTGCCGCCGCCGATAACCGCCACACATTTCCCCAGCGCAGGTGCTTCATTTTTATTGAAGGCCTTCAGAAAATCGATGGCATCGTAAACATTTTTTGATTCACCCTGTAATGGCAAGCGGTTGGACTCCGGCGCGCCGATTCCCAGAAAAGTATATTTGTATCCCTCCGCCCTCAGTTTTGCGACGGAGAAATCCGGCTGCGAATTGAACACGAAGCGGACACCGTGTCTTTTGATAAATTCCACATCTTTGTCGATGGCGGTCTGGGGCAGCCGGAATCCCGGAATAACGTGCTGAACGGTCCCGCCGGCCTTATCGGTTTGCTCAAAGATGGTGACGTTAAATCCCGATTTAGCCAGAAAATAAGCGGCAGCCAGTCCCGCCGGGCCGGCCCCGATGATGGCCGTTTTAACGCCGTTATTCTTCATAGAATGTTGGGCCCGGAATTTTTCCAGGTAATCCTCGAATCCCCGTTGTGCGGCCTCTTTTTTCTGGTCCCGGATCTGCACCGGATCATCATAATCCCAGCGGGTACAGTGGTTCATGCACTGATGGTCGCAAATGTGCCCGGTGATATGCGGCAAAGGATTCTTGGAAATAATGACCTCGAAAGCGTCCGAAAAACGGCCTTCCTCCACCAGACGGACATATTCGGCCACGTCCTGATGGATGGGACAGGCTTCGCTGCAGGGCGACAGGTAACAGTCAAATTTTGTCAGCCGGGCAGGAATTTTTATGGAATCGATCTCCCGTTTTTCCTTGTGATAATAAATGTCCGCAGGCGCACTTTCCGCCAATTTTTTCAATCGTCCGATATCGATCCGATTGGATTTATCAAAGAGCAGTTTTTCTTTTTCGATGGCCTGGGCCATTTGAAAAAGACGCGTATACCCGCCCGGTTTCAGCAGGTCCGTGGCCAGAGTAACCGGATATATTCCGTTAGCCAGGATATCGGTTACATTGTGAGCGGAGACGCCGCCCGAATAGGAAATGTTCAGATTCCCTCCGAATTGTGAGGCAAGCTTTCCGGCCAGGGCAATGGTCAGTGGGAAGAGCGCCCGCCCGCTCATATACATCTGATCTCCGGCAAGTTTTCCCCGGTTATTGTTCATTCCCAGTGTATTGGAAAGTTTAACGCCGAACGTTTTACCGTGCCCGTCGGCGAATTCCTGCAGCCGCTGCAGCATGGGCACGGCGTCAGCATATTGCAGATCATGCTCGAATGCCGCCCGGTCCAGATCCATGTACCGGTAACCCAGGGAATGCAGCATATCCTTTACCCGTTCGTATCCCAGCAGGGTGGGATTCAGCTTCACGTAGGTGTGCAGTCCCTTTTCCCGGATCAGGTAGCGCGATATGGATTCGATTTCCTGCGGCGGGCAGCCGTGCATGGTGGAAAGGGTGACCGAGCCGGAGATCAGGGGGGAGACCGCCTCCATCCTCTCATTTATTTCTTCCAGTCGTTTCCGGGTGATACGGAAAATCTCCGGATTTGTGAGAAGCAAATCCGATAAATAACCTCTGGTTAATTCCTTTCGGAGGATGGTTCTGTATTGTTCAAAGAGGTTACTTTTCCAAGCATCCTTTAGCTCATCAATGAAGCGGTCCATTCGCGGAGTTTGGATTCCCGCCAGATCATAGCCGACGCTCATGTTGAAAATGAATCCGCGCTCCGCATGTTTTGAAAGACCGAAAACCTCCTTCACAAGATGCAGCAGAAACCACGCTTTCATATACTCTTCATAAGACTGATCCAGGGTCAGCTCCTGGGACCATTCCACATTGTAGCCCTCGTCCCCGGCATCGATACACGGTTTGTCAATCTCCAGCCGGTCCAGCTTCTGAACGGTTTTCAGTTCAAAAAAGCTCCCCCCGGTGAGATACGCGGAAAGGATGTTCTGCGTAAGCTGCGTGTGGGGTCCGGCTGCCGGTCCCAGCGGCGTTTCCAATGGTTCGTTAAAAATAGAAACCGCGGGTTTGTTTTTCCGGTAATGAAATTTTGTTTGCGGAATGCCGAAAACCGTTTTGGATGCGGCATATTCGCTGAAAGCCCATTTCAGCAGTTTCTGAAATTCGATTGGCTGCATTTTGTCCGACATAATAAAAATCCTGTTGGTTAGTTTGTCCGTTTTTAAGCCGGGAGCGGAAACATCTTGTTTTCCAGAAGCCCATTTGCTAAACAATAGTTAATAATTGCCGGATTTCAAATAATAAAAAAATATTGTTTTATGAAGGTTGGGGGATTTAATTTAGTAAAATTTGATGATGGAATTTTAGCACGGCTTCAGATGAAAAAATATCCGGTATTCGAAGTTCTCGGGAATACCGGTTGAATGCTTTTGTTTTCTCCGTTTAGCGGGAGCGGCATTTTTTTAATGATCATAAAAACAGCTCAACTTTAAAGGCAGGAAAATTTATCTTATGACACTCGATGCAAAGCACAAGGCGCTTTTAGCGGAAATCGGCGATTTGCAGGAAGAACTGAATGGCCTTATCCGGGATCTGATCCGCATTCGCAGCTACACCGGTGAGGAAGGAAAGATTGTGGAATTCATCACCGGCAAGATGCGGGATTATGGTTTTGATGAGGCCTATTCCGATGAACTGGGGAATGCAGTGGGCCGTATCGGCAGCGGGCCGGTGAAGATTTTGTATGATGCCCATATCGATACGGTAAAAGTGACGGAGAAAGAGAACTGGAAATACCCGCCCTTCGAAGGCCGCATTGTGGACGGGAAAATCTATGGCCGCGGGGTGGTGGATGAGAAACCGGCCATGGCCGGATACCTGATGGCCGGCAAAATGCTGAAGAAACATTTTGGGGCACAGGAGCTGCCTTTCACGCTGTATGTGGTGGGATCGGTGATGGAGGAAGATCTGGACGGCTATCCCCTGCTTCACCTGATCGAAAAAGAAGGCATACGGCCCGATTATGTGCTGCTGGGCGAACCCACGGATTTGCAGGTTTACCGGGGGCAGCGGGGACGAATGGAAATCCGGATTTCCACCCAGGGCAAATCGGCACACGGTGCGCATAACCAGAAGGGAATAAATGCCATCTACAAAATGACGCCGATTCTTTCCGAAATCGAAAAGCTGGACAAAAGTCTGCCGGTGGTGGAACCGCTGGGCAAGGGCTCTATTACTGTGAGCCAGATTATCAGCAAAGCCCCTTCGCTGTGCAGCGTGCCGGATTTTTCGCAGATTCACATCGACCGGCGTATGACCGCCAGTGAGACCATGGAGGCCGTCATCGGCCAGCTGCGGGAAATTGCCAATCGCACCGGTATCGATGCGGAAATCAGTGTCCCCGAGTATAGCATCAAAAGCTGGAAAGGCACTATCGCGCAGCAGGAAGCCTATTTCCCGACCTGGATACTGGAAGAAGATCATCCGCTGGTGCGGGCGGGACTGCAGACCGCAGAGGCTGTTTTAGGTGAAAAGCGCGAAAGTTCCACCTGGAGCTTCTCCACCAATGGTGTTGCCACGGCGGGCCGCCTTGGAATTCCGACCATCGGTTTTGCGCCGGGCAAAGAAGAACTGTCCCATTCCGACCGGGAAGAACTGGAACTGCAGGATCTCGCCAAAGCAGCTCAATTCTATGCGCTGTTTCCCTTTGATCTGATCGAAAAAATCCGGTAGTGATTTTTAGATAGGTGACCTGCACATAAAATGACTGATACACCACGCCGGCCTGCAGAAGGCCGACTGACATTAACGCTGAAACAGGAGTCAACTATGGAATCCAAGCTCAAAGGCAAACATTTTATTACCACTCAGGACTGGACAGTCCAGGAACTGCAGACTATTTTCGAGCTGGCCAGACAGCTCAAACTGGAATACGCCGCCGGCAGGTTCAACCATTGGCTGGACGGAAAGACGCTGGGAATGATTTTCTTCGATCCTTCCACACGCACCCGCACCTCGTTCGAGGCGGCCATGACCCAGTTGGGCGGGCACAGCATCTACTTTGCCCCGGAAACCATGCAGATCGCCCACGGTGAAGAAGCGATCGACACCGGCCGCGTGCTTTCCCGCTACCTGCAGGGAATCGCGGTGCGGTTCTGCAAATACGGGGAAGGGAATAAATACCTGCAGGCGCTGAAAGAGGGCAGCACCTCGCCCATCGTCAATATGCAGTGCGACATCTATCATCCGGCGCAGATTCTGGCCGATTATCTGACCATTACCGAGCATTTCGGACCGAATACCCGGGGATTGAAACTTGGCGTCAGTTGGACCTATGCCCCCAAATATATGCGGCCCATTTCAGTACCGCAGAGTCTTATTTTGATGATGCCCCGCTTCGGGATCAATGTGACACTGGCCCATCCGCCCGAATTCAAATTGATGCCCGAAATCATGGAACAGGCGCAGCAGAATGCGGAGGCAGGGGGAGCGAAATTTACCGTGACCCATGAGATGGATGAAGCCTTCCACGATGCTGATGTGGTCGTGCCAAAATCCTGGGGACCGCTGGTGGTGACACAGGACGCCAAAGAAGGCGCCGATATGATCGAGAAATACAGGGACTGGATTTGTGACGAACGGAGAATGGAGTTGACCCAGAAGCATTCCCTCTACATGCATCCGCTTCCCGCAGACCGCGGCAAGGAGGTGACGCCGGGAGTGATCGATGGACCCCATTCGGTCGTGTATCAGGAAGCCGAAAACCGCCTGCATGTTCAAAAGGCGCTGCTTTCGCTGATTATGTAGAATTTATTAGTGAGCTATTGGTTTATTTGTCAGTAAGTAGAATACCCCCCTCAGAAGAGAAGAGGTATTTTTTAACAAATGGTTTGGTTTTTGGAAGCTTTTCAAAAGCTGCGGAGTGCCGCAATTGCCAGCAGCGCCCAGCCTGCCAGAAATGACAACCCTCCCAGCGGGGTCACGGCGCCCCACCAGCGCACGCCGCTGATGCTCAGAACATAAAGGCTCCCGCTGAAAATGACGATTCCGGCCAGTATCAGCCAGCCCGATAAATTCACCAGTTCCGTGCGGGTCATCAGGTGAGCCAGGATTCCGATGAGAATCAGACCCAGGGCATGGGCGAGGTGATATTTCACCCCGGTCTCATAAATTTCCAGCATGCCCGGCGTCAGGCGGGATTTGAGACCATGGGCACCGAATGCACCCAGCGCCACCGCCAGAAAGGCATTTACACTTCCCAGGAAAACAAAGATTTTATCCATTTTTCCAACCTATCTTTTTAATTTTACTACCGTGACGCCGGTATCGCCTTCACCCCATTTGCCCAGCCGTTTCTCTTCCACCCGCTTGTCCCTGGCCAGAAATTCATTGATCACCCGGCGCAGCACACCGGTGCCTTTTCCATGGACAATTCGCACTTCTTCCCATCCCATTTCCAGCGCCTGGTCCAGATATTTGTCGGTGAGGTGAGTCGCTTCATAGGAATCCTTGCCTCGCAGATCCAGTTCGGGCAGGATGCCGCTTTCCAGTTCATCCGACTTTTCGTTTCTTCCCCGTTTGAACACATAATCGGATTTGGCTTTTTTCCGGGAAATCTTCTTCAGCTCCGCGGTGTCCATATTCATTCGCATATTGCCCACCAGGACCCACGCCTTGTGATGCGAATCCGGTTCGCTGAGCAATTCACCTTCTTCCCTCAGACTTTCAATCCACACCACATCACCCTGCCGCAGCTTCTGATCCCGCTGGAAACGGGGTTTGGTTTCTTCCAATGTTTGATCTGCCTGATCCTGCAGCTGCCGTATCTGCTGATGGGCTTCCCGGATGCTTTCGCGGCGGGCCTGGTTTTGGCGAATCTCAGCCACGGTCCGTTCAATGGCGGCATTGGCGTCATCCAGTAATTTCCGGGCTTCTTCGGCCGCTTTCCGCCGCAGGTCCGTTTTTTCCCTCTGCAGGCGCTCCATTTCATGCTGATACAGATTTCGCAGACCCTCCGCTTCGGAGAGCCGGATGCTTAATTCTCTGCGCTCCTCTTCTACTTTCTGCAGCCGCTCGTTCAGGTTCAGGATCAGATTTTCCAGTTCGCCCTTATCCGGTCCCACAATTTTCCGGGCGCGCTCCAGAACCAGCTCCGAGAGATCGTAACGCCGTGCAATCTCAAAAGCGTAACTGCTCCCGGGAATCCCCACCTGCAGATGATAGGTTGGCTGAAGGGTTTCCAGATTGAATTCCATGGAAGCGTTTTCCACCTCATTAGTGGCGAAGGCGAAAGCTTTCAGTTCGCCATGATGCGTGCTGGCAATGGTCAGCGATTTCCGTTCCGTCAGCTCCTTAAGAATAGCGATGGCCAAAGCCGAACCTTCGCGGGGATCGGTGCCGGTTCCGATTTCATCCACCAGAACCAGGCTGTGGGTATTGGCCTGCCGCAGGATTTCCTGCAGACGGATGATATGGGCGGAGAAGGTGCTCAGGTCCTGCTCCAGACTCTGGCGATCCCCAATGTCAACCAGCACTCTGTCCAGCAGCGGAATGATGCTGTCGGGATGGGCCGGGATATGAAGGCCCAGCCGGGTCATCAGCACCACCAGGCCGATGGTCTTCAGGGTTACGGTTTTGCCGCCGGCGTTGGGGCCGGTAATCACCAGGGTGTGGAAATCCTCTCCCAGCGTCACGGTGGAGGGCACCACATTCTGATGTCCCATCTTCAAAAGCAGCAGGGGATGACGCGCATTCATCAGGTGCAAAAACGGCTTTTCGCTGATTTGCGGTGCCGCGGCATCCATGGCCATGGAAAGGCGGGCCTTTGCCAGGATAAAATCCAGCGCCCCCACATTTTCCAGGGCATAATGAATGTCATGGCGAACTTCCCGCACCAGTCCCGACAAGAACTGCAGGATGCGAATAATCTCTTTCCGCTCGTCTATTTTCAGATTCTGAATCTGGTTGCTCAACCGCAGGGTTTCCATCGGTTCGATGAAAACCGTAGCACCGGTCCCGGAGGTGCCGTGCACGATTCCGTTCACCCGGTTCACGTGGTGTTGCTGGATGCCCAACACCATGCGCCCGTCGCGCAGCGTCACGATGTCATCCTGGGAAAATTCCGAATAACGCTTCAGCACCCGGTTGAGCACCGTTTTTTGTTCATTTTCCAGGCGGCCAATTTCGATACGGATTCGCCGAAGCTCAGGACTGGCGTCTTCGCGCATCTCACCGTGATGATCAATGGAGTGTTCGATTTCCTTCACGATGGCCCGATGGGAATGGATGCGTCCGGCGTAATGCCCAAGAAGAGGAGTGTCTTCTTTGCGGTCGATAAAAAAGCGGGCAATCTCATCGTATCCCTGCAGGTTGCTCTTTACCTGGTTCAGCTCAGGCGGTTCGAGAAAGGCGTTTTCCGGCTGGAGCTTCTCCAGCAGCGGCCGTATATCATCCATCTCTCCGATGGGAATGGAGTAGCCGCCTTGCATAAGCCCAACCATCTCGGTGACTTCCTGCAGCATTTTTTCTACTGTTTTGAGATTTTCATCAAGGGACAGGCCATCCATGTGGGGATGCCCGTAAGGGGTTGCCACTAATTTTCTGAGTTTTTGCAGAAGCGAGGGTAGTTCCAGTTGAACCAGATTTTCATCACTTAATAATTGTTGAATCCTGTTTTCCATCGTACAAATAATTGATCATTTCATCGGTTAATTTAACTTTGGCGTCCCCCAGGGTTCTGGTCAGTTTGTTTTCGAATGTCCGCGAAGACAGATTGAAATCACTAAACATGTTATAGATAGAGGGAATAACCCGCTGCAAAGGATCATATAGCCTGCTGCTTTCCCTCACCGGACGCATGGCACCCTGGAAAGGCAGAAATCCAATGAGGAGCAGAATCAGGCTGAGAAGGATGGCCCCCTTTAGTCCTCCAACCAGACCACCCAGGAGACGATTCAGCCATCCCAAAAGAAGGCCTTCGCTGATTTTGCTGAGGATTCCGGCCAGTATTCTGCTGGACAGATAGACTGCGACGAAGATAAAAATGAAGCTGAGAAAAGGCCAGAGGAACGCCGGCATACCGGGCAATAGCTGGCTCAAAAATTTGCTTGCCGGTCCGAAACCGATGATACCCACAAAGATTCCGCCCACGATTCCTGCAAATCCCAGTACTTCCCGGAAGAAGCCTTTCCAGATCCCAATGATGATAAAGACTCCCAGCAATACAGCAAAAATAATGTCCATGGAGCTCATTGAAAAATCCTCATATCTTTGCTGATAAGAAAATAAAAAAATGGGGTTTTAGCAACCCCATCCGATAATTTTTTGTGAATAATAGTTCCGGGCATGCTTTGAACGGAGAGATTTGGCGAATCACGTTCAATATCAAAGGGCATTAAGCTTTTGCTGCACAATTTGCTGGACCAGTTTTCCATCTGCGCGGCCCTTCACCTGGGGCATCAATTTCCCCATGACTTTGCCCATATCCCTGGGAGACGTTGCCTGAATATCCTGAACCACTTGATCGACCAGCCGGGAAATCTCGGCCTCATCCATTTGCCGGGGAAGATATTCCTGGATAATTGCCAGTTCTTTTTCTTCCTGCGCAGCGCGTTCTTCGCGATTTCCGGCTCGAAACTGCTCGATGGATTCCTTGCGCCGTTTGGCAGCGGTCATGAGTACCTGAATTTCCTCTTCCTCGCTTAAATTCCCCACCTTGTCAATCTCTGCGTTACGCAGCTGGGAGCGAAGACCGCGAACGGTTTCCAGGCGAACCTTGTCACCGGACTTCATCGCAGCCTTCATATCTTCCACAAGTTTCTCTTGAATACTCATTTTAATATCCCAGAATTTTTTGCTTATCGCTGTTCCATCATCAGCTTGCGTATTTTGCGGCGAGCAGAGTTCTCTTTGCGTTTGCGCTGTTCGCTCGGTTTTTCAAAGTGCTGATGTTTCTTAATATCAGACATCAAACCGGATTTCTCGCAAGCTTTGGTAAATCTTTTCAGAGCCCTTTCAAAAGGTTCGTTATCGCGGACCTTGACGTGAATCATGCTGTTGCCAACCCCCTTTCAAGCATGGTTATGTTAAAACTCTCTTTTTCATTTATTTCTTCAAAAGATCGATTTCATATAAAGCGGACTGTTTCCAGGAGCGATCGCGTGAAGCGGCCTGGTAATAGGCAATGGCCTTCTGCTTTTCGCCTTTGTTCTTGTAAATCTCACCCAATCCGAAATTTGCGGCTGCCTTAATATAACTTTTGGTGGCTGTCTGAAGGGCATTATCATATGCCTCAATGGCTTTGGCATCACTGCCTTCCTTGGAATAGGCATCGCCCAGACGCAGATAGATATCTCCCTTTTCAGTCTTTTTGGTTTCAGATTTCAACGCATTTTCAAAAGAGTTCACAGCCTCGGTGTACTGCTTGATCTGGTATTGGGAAACGCCCAGGTTGAGCCACGCCTTTGAATAATCAGGTTTGACTTCGACGGCTTTTTGAAAATACTGAATGGCATTTCTGTAATCTTTTTTCTGTATGTAAACATACCCCATTCCGAAATTTGCCTTCTCATCATTCGGATTGGCATTGATAGCGGCCTGGAAGGTATTGATGGCTTCATTATACTTTTCTTCGCCGGCGTACAAAAGGCCTAATGCGTTGTATGCATCCGACATTTTGGGATCCTTGTCAATGGCAGTCTTAAACATATTTTCTGCTTTGCCATAATCCTTTTGCATCTTGTAAGCAATGCCAAGAACATAATAAGAAACCGCAAGATTGGGATCTTTGGCGACCGATTCATTCAGTTTCTGGATGGCGTCAGTGCTTTTACCGCGTTTCAACAAAGTGAGGCCTTCATTGAATAATTTTTGAGCTTCCACCGTTGAATCTTGCTGGGCTTGGGCTGCTTCCTGAGCAAAGGCAGAAAACGCTAGGATAAAGACGAGCAGTGCTCCCAGGATTACGTGAAATCTCTTCATTCTTCCTCCTTAAAATAAGATAATTTAGATTTAATAATATTAATTTCCAACCTAACGGAAAATATATTTATTCATTCAATAAATGAACCTATTTATATTGTTCTGGTTCCCCTGATTATGGATTATTGGGCCCAAACCGTCCTGTAAGCGTTTTCAAGCCCCCTATTTTGCCCTTTCCAGATATTTCCCGGTTGAGGTGTCAACCCGGATAACCTCGCCCTCTTCGATAAAAGGAGGGATTTGTATTGACAATCCGGTTTCGAGCTTAGCAGGTTTATAGGAGCTCGAGACCGTTGCGCCTTTCATATTGGGCTGCGTTTCAGTGACCTCCAGTTCCACTACGCCGGGAAGTTCGACGCCGATAGGCTGACTTTCGTGAAAGAGAATCTGCACAATGGTTTCGGGCAAAAGGTAGTAAATATCGTCTCCGATCATTTCTCCTGTCAGATGGATTTGCTCGTACGACTCCAAATCCATAAAATAGTACAGGTCACCATCATTATACAAAAACTGATACTCGTGGGTGGTGAGCGTGGCCTTTTCTACGGCTTCGTCCGGACGGAAACGGTCCTCATTTTTGACGCCATCGCTCAGGCGCTTCATTTTAATTTGCATCAATGCCTGCCCCTTGCCGGGTGTCACATGTGTTGCTTCCGTGACCCGGTAGAGCTCACCTTTATAATCAATCACATTTCCTTTGCGAATTTGAATAGCTTTCATTTTCATACAACAAACACTCCTGATTATCAACATTATATCAAAATTTAAACTGCAAATTTAGTTTTATTTGCCACATAAAGCAATTTTTTTGTTATTTCTTTGATAATTATTGCGTTCCTGGACAGAAGTTGTTTTCTGCATTCCCGGTTCTTAAAATATGAAGGCAAATAGTTTCCGAGAAAATGGATTAACTGCTCTTAAAATACAGTATACTTTCGGGGCCCTTCAGAAAAATAAGAACCAGAAAGGGCAGGTTGGGATGGTATTCTGGTGGGAATTTCTTTCGCGCGTTCTTATCCAGATTCCTTAGGGATACTGCCGGGAAATTCTTTCTATAATATTCCCTTTCTTTGGCAAAAATGAGCCACTGCCTTTCCGGAAATTGAGCGAACCATTTTTTCAATCCGTACATGTCATGAATGCCGATTTCACTCGCCACTATAATCCGCTTTTCTCTGAAGAATAAATTGGTATGCCACCGAATAATCTTAATGAGAAACGATGACAAGGATAAATCTTTTTCCTTATAAATCGCTTCCAACTCCGGGAAAAAGAAATCAAAATAGGGGAATTGATGAAATTGTGAGGCTATTGTTTTCAGGTGCCTGCGATGCCAATCGTTTGAATCAAGCATCTGTATCTCATGAAGCGGCGGCTGCGCTTCCGGTTGATGAACCACAGGAATGGTTAAATAATTACCTGAATCTTCTTTATTTAAGACTGCCCGGACCATAGGCGATTGCTTGCGGAACCGCAGGTGATCCGCAAGCAGAAAAACATCGCTTTGATAAATTTTGCTGAAATAATGAAAGTCCGGTAAATAATAAGGCTGCTGTGCCGCAATGAGAGTCATACAAATTCCTGTATTACTGTTCCGATCCGGACAAATTTTTTCTCACAGCATAAGGCGGAATGTAATGGATATATTCATTCAGGACTTTTATCTCAAAATCCTTGTCTTCAATCTCCATATTTAGCAGATCCCGCAGTGATATTATCCCGGCTAAATCCGTTTCCTTTACCACGGGGAGATGACGGATATTATATTTTCGCATCAGGGCAACGCAATCCTGGACATCAAAATCGGGAGATGCGATAATCAACTCCGGAGTCATCACTTCTTCCACTGTGGTTTTTGCAGGATTCCTTTTTTCAGCAATGATACGTCGCAGCAAATCTCTCTCGGTAAAAATTCCAACCAGATTCGTCCCGTCCAGCACCGGGACCGCACCGATGCCCTTCTCCGACATCAATTCAGCAACTTTTTGAACGAAGTCTCCCGTGCTCACGCAGTAAATTTCTCTTTCTCCTATCAAATCTTTTACTTTCATAAAACAATCCCCTCTCTGCTAATGTCTGCAATAAGCTATGTTGTTTCCGTTAAAAAATCATAATAAATATTAACTTATACATGCGGTTTTTT
>JARRQT010000043.1:0-28664 GCA_037381445.1 Calditrichia bacterium | reverse complement strand
TGCAACGAAATTAGCCGGCTTCGGCAAAATAATTTATCGAATCGCGGGCTCAGAAACGTGTTAATAGTTTTATTAATTGAATTTATCGATAATATTCGTAAATTTGTTGAAATTCAGCTCGATTTATCCGATACTGGATATTATGGATGAATTAGTTGAATTTCCTTAAAACATCCTTATTTTATACTGGCGTACGACTGAGGAGAAATATTCCATGCTTTTTAAAAAAACCAGAGAGCTGGAAGCTCAAATTGACGAATACCTCGATTTGGTGGATCGGGGAGCGATGCTTTTCATGGAAGGCATTCGTTTCTATTTTGAGAACAGAAAGGACGAGTTTGAGCAGCGGATGGAGGACCTTCGCCGAACGGAGAGCAAGGGTGATGCCCTGCGCCGGCTCATTGAAAACAGAGTATACAGCCATACATTAATTCCGGAATCCCGGGGGGATGTTCTGGGAATACTGGAAAGCACAGACAAGGTGCTGAACATGACGTCCGATACCCTGCTGGAATTTTCCGTGGAGCATCCCGGGTTCCTCACCGAACTCAATGCCCTATATCTGGATTTGGCCAGGGCCACGACTTCCGCCACCGAAAGCATGATAAAGGCCATCCGGCAGTATTTCAGGGATTTGGGGGCAGTGCGCGATTATATCAATAAAGTCTATTTTTTTGAGAAAGAATCTGACAAGATTGCTGAAAAAATTAAAAGGATTATTTTCCAAAAGGAAATTGATCTGAGTCATCAGGTTCAGATGCGCTACTTTGCCTATCATATTGAAAGAATTGCCGATGAAGCCGAAGATGTCTGCGACCGGCTCACTATCGCAACCATTAAAAGGCATGAGTAAAGAAGGGGCTGGCGCAAATAAATGGTCTGGTTCTATCTTCTCAGCGGATTATTTTTAGGGTGGTCGCTCGGCGCGAATAATGCCGCCAATATTTTTGGTACCGCCGTCGGTACCCGGATGGTCAAGTTCAAGGTCGCCGCTTTGGTGACCGGGGTTTTTGTCATTCTGGGCGCAGTCATCAGCGGGGCCGGAGCCAGCGATACCTTGGGTGATTTGGGCGCTGTCAATGCTCTTGCCGGATCATTTACGCTGGCACTGGCGGCTGCCCTCACGGTGACTTGGATGACCAGACTTAAATTGCCGGTTTCCACTTCGCAGGCCATTGTGGGCGGCATTATCGGCTGGAATCTGTTCACGGGTTCGCCAACGGACTTCACATCTCTGACCAAAATTGTGTCCACCTGGGTCGCCAGCCCCATTTTGGCAGCTATTTTCGCCATTATCATTTATCAGATCGTCAAATTTTTTATCAATAAGACCCGTATCCACGTATTGGAACTGGACATCATCACGCGCTTCAGCCTGATACTGGTGGGCGCCTTCGGCGCCTACAGTCTTGGCGCGAACAATATTGCCAATGTGATGGGGGTTTTTGTCCCCGCTGCTCCTTTTAAAAATTTAAATGTGGGCGGATGGTTTACCATGAGCGGAACCCAGCAATTGTTTCTTGTTGGGGCGATCGCCATTGCGGTTGGAATCTACACCTATTCCTATCGGGTGATGCTCACCGTGGGGAATGAATTGTATAAGCTCACTCCCATCACCGCGCTTATCGCGGTTCTATCGGAATCTCTGGTCCTCTTTATTTTTGCTTCGCAGCGACTTGAAGCTTGGCTGATCGCGCACGGTCTGCCTCCTATTCCGCTGGTGCCCGTTTCCAGTTCTCAGGCGGTCATCGGTGCGGTTATCGGCATCGGATTGATTAAAGGAGGAAAAGGAATCAACTATGCGGTGCTGGGAAAGATTGCTTCCGGCTGGATCACTACGCCCATTGTGGCAGGAATCATCTCATTTATCATGCTGTTCTTCATGCAAAATGTCTTTGAAAGGGAAGTCGTTCATGCGACTGATTATGATCTTTCCCAGGTTGTGATCGAACGGCTTGCGCAGGAAAAAATTCCGGTTATACCGCTGGAAAAGCTGGAGAACAAAAATTTCCACAGCGCTTCCCAGTTCCGGCAGACCCTGCTCCGGTATCATGACTGGGATGAAAATCAACTCAATATCATATTCAAGTTTGCCAAAAAGGACAGCTTTTTTGTTGATCTGAGCCAGGTGCCGGAAAAAGTACTGAAAGACAACCTCTCGGATGAACAGTATGCCGGATTGAAAAAATTAAACGGCCGGGCTTTTGGATACAAATGGCAGTTTAATAATGCCCTTGAAAAAGCCAATGCCGCCTGGCAGCCTTTGCCGGGCAGAAATGCATTGTTGTATAATGATGATCTGCAGAAGAAGAAAATGTTTGTTTACCGGATTTTCAAGGTCAGTCGACAGAAATAACAGGTTGTTCAAATCCCTGAAAAGCTTTTCACTCCCGATCATCCACCATTCAAAAACGGACAAAGTACAAACTGCCGAAAACAGCCATTCCATTTTAATTTTTGGTTTAACAGCTCCCGGCTTCACAATTTGCTGCTATTTACGATATTGTAAATCTGTGGCGTTTTTATTTCATCGTTATGCATAAAAATAATGTGAAGTTGTTTCACACTTTAATGACCCTGCCTGTTATTATTGTCCTTCAGCCAGCATCAAATTTTGTAGCCAATCTTCTAATTCATTTATAAACAGTGAGTACGTCGATGATAAAGCAAGACCTGCGTATCTTGTCCTCGCGCTTTAGCCTGGCGCTTTATTTGTATTCAAAAAGATGAACATGAGCAGAACGAAAAACGGAGGATTTATGATAAATCAATTTAGATTAATACTGGCAGGCATTCTTCTTCTGATGATGGGTGTTTCAGGCCCGGAAGCAGCGGATTTCCGCAGCGCTTTGGCAGTGGGGCACGACGGCGGGAAGGGATGGAACCTTTCTGTTACTGCGCATGATTTTGCAGCGGGATTTCCGCTGGGAGCGCGCGTTGGACTGGGATATTCTACAATGGACCCGGGAAATGCGGCCGAAGCGCGGAGGATTTTTATAAATGACAATCAAGGCGGGACAATCCAAAAGCACGGATCCGTTTTGCAGTTTACCCTGGATATGCTGTACCCGCTCACATCTGCTTCTGAGATCTACCTGTATTTTGGACCCAGGTATGCCAGCTTCACGGGAAATTATAAATTTATCGGGAATAACGAAGATTTCGACGTCACGAGCAGGCTGTGGGGAATCGGAACAGGGGTAGAGTCGGATTTTTCAATCAGCAGCAAATTCGATCTGGTTCTCTCTGCCGGTACGAACTATTTCTTTTCGTCCGTCCTCTATGGACATGATACTTCTTATAGCCCATCCGGCGAAAATATCAATCCCCGCCGGGATTATTCCTATCAGGATGCGGACAACGCAGTGAATCAGCCCAAATTTGAACTCCGTTTGATAGCCGGTATCAGCTACCATCTGGGGAAATAAAAGGGCGGCCAGGGAGCCGCCCGCTAAATTCTCTACTCCTGTGAAGATTCCTTTGTGAAGGCCATGTTCCGCCACATCTTTTCCATGTTCCAGGGAGCGGGATCGCCGCCCAGATATTTATGGAACCAATCAAGGTGCGCATTATAATAGAAGGGCATTGATTTTACATAATTGGGCCAGTGGCCGTCATTTTTGAATGATGACCTGGCAAGGGGTTTTAAAATTTTTAACGAAATTGTTAGGTGACCATTTCTGGAATAATTCCGATGTCCAGGGGTAGCCGCCAAGATCATATTCCGGGAACCACAATTCTTCGGTGGCGCCAAACATCGCTGTCAGATCGTAAACGCCCATCATGGAAACAATGGCCTTGAATCGGTCGGTATGACCTTCCAGCCACATCATCATGTAGCCGCCATAGGACCAACCCATCGCACCCATTCGGGTAGAATCCACATACGACAAATTTGCCAGTGAATCCGTGACTGACATAATATCCTGATAGACCTGCCCGCCCCAGTCGGCGGAAATTTCGGTGGTAAATTTCTGTCCGTATCCGGTTGAGCCATGAGGGTTGGGAAAAGCCAGTACATAGCCGGCACCGGGATAAACCTGCCAATCGCCCCGGAAGGCATCCTCCCACTGGGATTGGGGACCGCCGTGCACATTGATGATCAGCGGATATTTTTTATTCGGATCGAAGTTATGCGGCTTTACTATGAATGTATGGACTTTTACACCGGTTTTGGAAGGAATCCACATTTCTTCTGCCGGGCGGATATCCACGGAATCTTCAATGCTCTTATTCAGGAAGGTGAGTCGTGTCAGTTTTTGCCCGTTAATGTTTGCCCGGTAAACCTCGCTTGGCTCTGCGATAGAGCGCCGGGTAAAGGTGATCCATTTGCCATCGGGGGCCAGTGAAAAATTATCGATGGTCTTTGCATCTAAGACTTCACTGACTTTTTGGGTTTTCAGGTCAACTTTGAAAAGAGGGACATGCCCCCTATAATCTGCTGTGAAGTAGATGCTGCGGGAATCGGGAGCCCATTTAAAATCATCCACCCAGTAATCAAAATCATTCGTTAGCATGTTGATCTGACCGGTTTTCCGGTCATAAAGCGCCAGGCGGAACAGGTCCGATTCATAACCCGGTTTGGTCTGCATCCGGAAGGCAATGTATTTTCCATCAGGCGAATATGCCGGATCTCCATCGTAGGCTTTGTTTTTCTGGGTAATATTCCTGGCGGCTCCGCCACTGGTGGATACCAGCCAGAGATCTTTGTTGGTCGATTCTGCTTCATTGGAATCATGATTTGAAACATAGCACATTTCCGACCCGTCGGGAGAGAAAGCAAATCCGGTAGCACCAGCCAGAGAAAATGAAGGGGAGTCATAGTCGCCGGGCGTAAGATCAGTTCTTTGGTCCGTGTTCGTGTCATGAATCAGAATGTGAGGCCGGCGCCCGTCCTGCCAGGTTGTCCAGTGGCGGTAGAGCAGGTGGTCCGCCATATGGGCCTGCAGGGGACCATTTTCCAGGCTGTCCCAGATTTTCGAATTACACTCGCTATTAGATCCGCATTCGGGGAATACCTTTGCGGAATAGGCGATTTTGTTCCCGCTTGGCGACCATTCCGGATTGCTTATGCTGGTGTAGAAATCGGTTATTTGTCTTGCCTCTCCGCCATCTAAGGGAAGCATCCAGGCCTGGGCTTTACCGCTCCGCGAAGAAACAAACATCAGACTTTTGCCGTCCGGCGACCAGCGCGGATGAGAATCAGATTCATCATTGCTGGTCAGTTGACGGAGGCCGCTCCCATCCGTATTCATAAGGTAAATCTCGGAGTTGCTTTTGCCTTCTTCAAGAGAATATTTTGTTACCACGAAAGCAATCTTTTTTCCATCGGGCGAAATCCGGGGATCACTGATTCCTTTGATATGATAGAGATCAGCAATTGTGAAAGCTTTTTTCTGCGCAAAAAGCGGAACAACGAACAATAGAGATAATAAATATACTGCAACCTTCTTCATGTCCTTCTCCTTAATAATTAACCATTTACAATATAGAAATAACTTTATGAATTCTTCTATGATTTTTAAAAATCAGCAATCGTTCCATTGCCGGGAATTACATCAAAGCCTGGCGGAAAATAGCAGGTGCCAGTTTAAATGATGACAAAACAAACAAACGGCATTACAACAATTTGGGAAAAAGATTTAATTCAAAGACAGGGAATCCGTTTTTATTACAAATGCTGCTTGGAATGAGATAGGAAGAAGCGCACAAGTTGTTTGCTGCAAGTTATTATTGTCCTGTGATCTGATAATAGCCCGTATAATACCTGAAATATCCGCTGAAAATATATACGATTCAGGAAACAAGTATGAACAATGCGCACTATTTTCCATTTCATTACCCTCCTTTTATCCGTATATTTGAGTTCTCCTGATAGGAATGGGGGATATAAGGAAATTCCGGTGAACGCCGGCAATCGCCGACAGCGGTTTTATTTTCAAGAAAACGGCGGCGTTTATGCAAAGCATCAGTCGTTGATATGCAGCCAATGAACAAAGAATTTGATTTATGGAAAAAAGCTTTAAAAATAGAAGAATGTATTACAGCCAGGTTATGAAAGAGTTGGATTCAGGCCAGGTTGCCCCGGTCTATCTGCTTCACGGAGAGGAATACCTGCTGGGTGAAAATCTGATTAAAGAAATAAAGGCAAAATTCCTCGACAGGGCAGAACCCGAGCTTAATTTTTTTGTGCGTTACGCCAATGAAAACGGTTTGGATGCCATCATATCCCTGAGTGCCGGAAAGGGACTTTTCAGCGCAAATAAATTAATATTGTTGAAGGATACCGATGCCTTAAAGCAGGCGGAAATCGAAAAGCTCCTAAAACTGATTGAAAAGCTCTCTTCCGATATATGTCTTATACTCCAGTCCTCTGTAACTTCTTTAAATCAAACCCGTCTAAAAAAAGTAGAGTCTCATGCGACTTCGGTGAACCTGCTTTCACTGCGAAAAAATGATCTTACGGATTTCATACATGCTGAATTCAGGAAATACGGGAAACGCATAACGGAAGAGGCGCTGGAACTGCTATTATTTATGGTAGGAACACAGCTTTCGGATTTGACGGTTCAGATAAACAATGTGGCGCAGTTTTTCGGTGACGAGCAGTTGATAGATGTTGCGGAGATAGAGAAAGTCGCAGGGATTTATGTTACGCAGGATGTATTTGAATTTAATCGTTTGATGGGGGAGAGAAAATTACAGAAAGCGGTCTTCGTTCTGCACAATCTTCTGGACAGCGGTGTGTCGCCCCAGCAGATTATCGGTCAATTGCTGAGGCATTTTTCTCTATTGTGGAAAATACAGGGGTACTACCGTTCCGGAATCCGCAATAGTGACAGCATTGCCAAAGAATTGAAGATCTATCCCAAATATTTTCAGGAGTATGCAGAACAGAGCAGGCAGTGGGCTGTCAGGGACGTAAATCAGGTTTTTGGATTGTTAAGGGAGGCGGACAGAAATCTTAAAAACAGCAATTCAGACCCCAAAATAATCCTTGACATGCTGAGTTATCAAATAATAAATTCGAGTGACAAAAACTCGGAACTTTGAAAAAACACTAACGTAAAAAATTCGGTTTTTTATATGATGACAAAAACGAGAGAGAGAAAAAAGGCAGTCGTAACAGATGAACAGCTAATCGCAAGGTTCCAGCAAGGTGATGTTCAAGCCTACGACACCTTGGTTCGTAGATATAAAGACCAGCTATTAAATTTTGTTTATCGTTTTGTTGGGAACCGCTCTGATGCAGAAGATATAGTTCAGGAGACATTCTTAAGAGTTTACCGGAACAAGCATTATTATAAAGAGATAGCCAAATTTTCCACGTGGGTATATACCATTGCAGGAAATTTAGCAAAGACGGAACTCAGAAGACGGAAACGGCATAAAGTATTTTCGGTCAGTAATTTTGTAAATGAAGAGAGAGACTATGATATTCCGGATAAGGAACATAATCCGGAACGAAAAGTAGATGGAACGATAAAGGAAGATATAATTCAGAAGGCAATTGAGAAATTGCCGCCAAAGTTTAAAGAAGTAATTATTTTGAGAGATGTGCAAGGTTTTGCATATGAGGAAATCAGTCAAATATTGAACATTCCGTTGGGTACAGTAAAATCACGTGTAAATAGAGGCCGTTTGAAGCTACAGGAAGATTTAAAGTTTTTATTTGAAAATGAACCAAAAGGTGCAGTTTAAAATTAGGGAAAGGGCTGCTTATGTCTGATTGTGACAAATTCAAGATGCATTTCTCCGGTTATCTGGATGGAGATCTTACGCCAACATTGAGGAAAGAGCTCGAATCACATCTCTCCGCTTGTGTTGAGTGCGATGAGACATTCAGGCAAATCAAAACGATTCAACAAAGTATGAGAGAACTCCCTCAAATAAATACTTCACTGGATTTTGAGCAGCGGCTGCACCGGCAGTTATCCGGTTTGAGCAGAAGCTCGAGCTTTTTTCCGCAGCCGTGGCAAAACTGGAAATTGCCTGCCATGGGTTCGGCACTTGTACTGGCCACGGTCGGAATGTTTCTTATATTTAATCATTCAATTGAGCCAACACAGGCACCCTTTCCGAATCAGGCAGCGACACAACTTTCCGGAGCCAAACCATCCCCACAACTTGAAGCTTCATCAGGCGTTTCTCAAGACTACGAAAGCAAAACGCTGATTACGGGTGATTCACTGCGCAATGACAGTATGCAGATCAAAGAAGACGGTATGAAACTGGTGGGTGAGCAGCAGTAGCACCTGGCGATTTTTACCTCCCATCCATAGTCGAGATAATTGAATTTTTGTTGGATTTAATGGCAAATTTTATCTAAATTTGCCATTAAATAATGACGCTTTGGGATTCAATGTTTGAAAATCTTTTAGGAACCTTCACATCAAAATACGGCTATTTGGCCATCCTTACCGGAATTGTTTTCCTGTTCATTTTAGGGTTTTTGCCTTCCAGCCCGGTATGGATCTTCATAAAGGTCATCTTTTTCTTCGCATTCATTTCTTTTGTCTATATTAATTTTCATAACATTCTAGAAAAAAGGCCCCCCGAGGAAGGCGGAGATGCTTTCCCGGAAATGGATGAGGAAAATCAGGATTGGCTGCAAATCCAGAACGATCAAAAAGTAGAAGAAACCTTTGAGAAATTTCTGGAGAGCACGCTTCAGCTCGCCAAACGGACACTTGTTTCAGATACCATCGTGCTCCTTTTTGCCAACTATTCCAAAAAAATATTTACCATCAGGCGCCGTGTTTCGGACAGTGGAGAGCATTTCATTAACCAGAATTCCTTTGAAATTTTAAAGGGATTACCCAGCCTGGTATTGCGGAACCGCACGCCGCTTATTGAGAATCATCTTCCCGAAGGGAATGAGATACTGCCATATTATAATAATGGTGAAAATCCGGCCAAGTCGTTTGCGGCCGTTCCTATATTTTTTCAGGACCTTATCATCGGCGTGCTGTGCGCCGATTCCGCGGTGGAAGAAGCCTATAGCAATGAAGACCTGGAGATTTTAAACCAGTTCAGCAGGTTGATTACGTACCAGCTAATTGATTCCAACAAAATTTACGAGTTTGAGACGGAAAACTGGGTAGTCAACATTCTATTTGAAATCAGCCAGGAAATGAATCATCTTCGGACTCCGGATGAGCTGTGGAATTATTTGATCCAAAAAATACCCCAGGTTATTCAATGCGACCGAATTTCTATCGCAGGGAAAGTTGATGGGGAATACGGCAAAATCATCCGTCTGGAAGGGGGCACCGGCAACCTGAAGAAAGACAAGAAGTTTTCGTTAAAAGACGGGATAGTCGGCTGGGTTATCCGAAAGAATCAATCCCTGCTGGTCGAGGATTTTTCCACAAAAGAAAATTACGTGCCGCGGTTTAGTGCCGATGAGTCTCCTGCAAAACAGTATTTTTCTTTGCTTTCTGTTCCCGTTGCCAATAACAGTGATGTTTTGGGTGCTATTTGCCTGGAGAGCAATCAAACCAAAAATTTTAATGATCAGCAAAAAAGGATTCTGCAGACGATTGCTAATCAGGCTGCCACAATTTTCATGACGGCCAGGACTGTGAGCGAATTAAAAACGTATAATTTCAGAGATTCACAGACGCAGCTGGCCAATATCAACGCATTCAAGTTTATTATGCCGAAGGAAATCCAGCGGGCGACTCAGTTAAAGCAAAACCTGCACCTGCTGTTTTTTAAACTCTATTTTCAATTGAAAGAAAACGATGCCAGGCTGTTTTCCGATACAGTCAACGAATTTTTATCTTTGGCCTTGCCTGAAATCTCTGAGACTGATTATATTTTCCATCTTTTTGCTGATACTTTTGCGATTGCTACGGCTTTGGAAGGGAATGAAATAAAGAAAAGGGTTGAAAGGCTGTTAAGGAAAATTCAGGAGAAAAAGTTGTGGTCCGATGGGCAGGCCTATGATTTATATGTCAGTATGGGATTGCTGCCGCACCAGTTTATGACCACGGAGGTAGATGAAGTGCTGTCGCTCGGTGAAGCCGCCATCAAGCAGGCGCGATTGAAAGGCCCGAATAATTTTAGCATATATAGTGAAAATGAGGAAGTTGCCACGAAATTTTAATTTTAGTGAATCTTTGGGGAACAACAATAAGTAAAAGAACGCGATAAAATTAATTTTAATTCCAAACGGAAGAAGCGTCAGAAAATAAAGAAAGCAGATAGAAGGAGAGATTAACATGGCAAAGAAACAAGATTTTGCTTCGAAAGTCGCCAAAGCACAAAAGAGTGGTATGGCTTGCCCGGTTTGCGGGGATGTCTATTCATTTGTCAAGAAGGTAGAATCCTATCATTCCGATGAGACAGACAGCTGGAAATATAAGACCGTGAATTTTAAGGTCTGCAAATGCAATGAGAAAGAAGTCTATGCCTGATTAAATTTGGCGGTCAGATTTATTAAGAAGCCGGATTCATGTGAGAGTCCGGCTTTTTTATTTGGCGCTTGAAGAGTCCTGTCTCAATTTAATCAATTTATGCCCCAGAATTTTCCCTTTTTTAATTTCCAGGCGCATCACGGTGGGGGCAATACCTCCCCGTGGCAGAGCGGCGCTTCCCGGATTAGCAAAATAGCAGTTGCCGTATTTCTGGAAAAATGGTGAATGTGTGTGACCGAAGATTACGATATCGGGCACCGGTTGATAATCCCCCCGGGCAATTTTCCAGGAAAAATTCTTTACGTTCCCGATATTATGGAGAAGAAGAATCTCCAGATCCTCCAAATACAGGGACAATTTAGACGGGATGATGGATGCGATGGAATAGATATCCGTATTCCCGTAAACTGCCTGGAGAGGTGCAATTTCCTTCAGCCTGTCTAAAATAACCAATTCACCGATATCTCCTGCATGCAATATCAGGTCCACACCGCTCAATGCCGCTAAAACATCCTCCGGCAGTTTATTATGTGTATCCGAAATCAGACCCAAAATCATATTAATTCCCATAATTGTCAGAACGAATTTAGATTACATCCCGCCTTTAAACAACCACTTGAAATTTTAACGTCTGCCCTATGGCATTTTAACCAGGATTTTATTATAATTTATTGTTCCGTTGCGGTAGAAGCTCAGCATATCCATGAGATCAATTTGATTTAAAAACTATTGTCAAGGTTTTAACCGTTTTTCACTCTATTTGTCTATCGACAAAATCTTTTGAATTGAAAATCAGGAGGATTCAAAATGGGAAAGGACGGATTAAAGTCTTTTGATGTGGGTGATTCGTTTACTGGTTTCTGCATTATCAGAAAGACCGAGCTAAAGTACAAGCATGATGGCAAAGCCTATCTCAGCCTGGATTTGGGGGACAAAAGCGGCCGCATGCCGGCGAAAATCTGGAGGGGAGCAGAAGAATATTACGGGAATCTAAAGGCAGGGCAGCTTGTTAAAATTAAGGGAAAGATTCAAAATTACATGGAAAGAAAGGAGCTACATGTAGAAAGAATTCGCATAGCAACAAAAGAGGAGGAAGCAAAAATTGAGGAAATGGTCCCAGTAAGCCAGAAGGATGTAAAGCTTCTGAAGGAAAAATTTTCCAAACATCTTCAGGCGATAGAAAATGAACACCTTCAGGAATTATTGCAAATTATTCTGCCTGATGATGATTCGCTGGAAAGCTATCTCAAAATGCCATCCGGAAAGTTGTGGCATCACAATTACCTGTATGGTTCTCTGGAACATCTGGTTTGCCTGCTGGATTTGTCGGATGTTCTGATAGACCACTACCCGGCAATTCAGAAGGATCTGTTCAAATCCGCAATTATATTGCATAACATCGGTAATGACAGGGAGCACGATTATTATGGCTTTATTGATTATACAACGGAGGGACGGCTTATCGGGCATGTTGTCCTGGGCTATCAGATGGTCCATTCTGCCATTGCCCAGATTGAAAATTTCCCGGAAAATTTGAGGCTCCAACTTCTTCATCTGATCCTGAGTCACGAAGGAAACCGTGAAAAAACTTCGGCAGTTATGCCGATGACTCTCGAAGGCATTCTGCTGAATTTGCTGGATGAGGTTGACGTCAGTGCGAATGCAACGACACGCATCATCAAATATGATCGTGTTCCGGAAAGTGAGTGGACCCGCTATAACAATTTACTTGAGCGCTTTATTTATGTAGGAAATGAAACGGGCGATCACCACACCGGTAAACAAAACAAATAAATGAATCTCAAAAATATTGATGAATAATTCTTTGTTTATAAACCAATCCATTAGTTTACGTAAAGGCTCCTGAATGTAATCCAACGCTCTACCATGTGCCTAAAATTCTTGATTTTAAAAGGCTCCACGAGATAATCTACGTTCGGCAATTGGCTGATTTTTTCAATAATTTCCTTGGAGTTAAAGTTTGAAATCAGGATAATCGGGATTTGTGAAAGCCGGCTGTGTTTCTTTAACTTATCTAACAGTTCAAAATGAGACCGATGATTCACGTTCATAATAATGAGAGAAGGTTTAATTTCGAGAATATCGTTCATGGACGAGTCATTATCGTATTTGCAGAATACTTTATACCGGTAACTCCCCAATAAATCCTGAATAAGTTTTGCTCTGTCTTTGCTGGTTTCGTAAACAAGAACTTTCATTAGTTTTATCCTCCGCTAAAATTAAATTTTCATCCTTCAACCACTACTCCTATATGATCAATAACCTTGCCAGAAAAAAGTGGCCATAAGCTATTGTTAATAGGTGGCTTACCTAACATTACCATTATATGTGTTTGTATTTATTTAAGATAAGTGGGGATATTCAAAAATACAGTTGCAAAGAATACAATGACATATTATGCAGATTGCAGATTCTACAATTTATTAACCGTTTAATTTGCTCATTAATGTCCGGTAATTGATGTTAAGAAGCTTGCAGGCTTCCTTTTTATTGCCCTTTTTCAGTTCCAAAACCATTTTGGTATAGAGTTTTGAAACTTCTTCCAGGGTCAGTTCATTGGCCAGCGCCTTATCCAGAAAACTTTCCGATTCTTCAATGATATCCGGGGGTAAGTCCGGGAGATCGATGTAATCCGATTTGGTTATAATCAGGCGCTTGACCGTATTTTCCAGTTCCCGCACATTTCCCTCCCAGCGGAGATGGGCCAGGAAGGCAATAGCGCGGCTGGTAATTTTGGGTATTGAAATATTGTTTTCCTCACAAAACCTTTCCACAATGAAGTTTATTATGGCGGGAATGTCGTCGGGTCTTTCCCGCAGTGGCAGAATGTTCATAGGAATCACATTGATGCGGTAATAAAGGTCTTCCCGGAATTTGTTATCTTTGATTTGCTCCAACAGGTTCTTGTTGGTGGCGGTGATCAACCGGAAATCAACCTGAATCTCTTTCTCCCCGCCCAACCGGAAAAACTTTTTGGTTTCCAGCACGCGCAGTAGCTTTGCCTGAAGTTCGGATGGCATATCGCCAATTTCGTCGAGAAATATCGTTCCTTCATGGGCCAGTTCAAATTTGCCGCGAGTGGATTTGACAGCACCGGTAAATGCGCCTTTTTCGTATCCGAACATCTCGCTTTCCAGCAAATTGGCCGGCAGCGCGGCACAGTTGATGGCTACAAAATTTCGTTTGAATTTAGTGCTTCTATCGAAAATGTGCCTTGCCAGAACTTCTTTGCCTACCCCGGATTCTCCGGTTATCAAAATTGGCTCTGAGCTGCTCTTCAC
The DNA here is from genome assembly GCA_037381445.1 of Calditrichia bacterium. Lineage (GTDB taxonomy): Bacteria > Calditrichota > Calditrichia > RBG-13-44-9 > RBG-13-44-9 > JARRQT01. The sequence continues at coordinate 14,941 of JARRQT010000043.1, read as the reverse complement.
TTTCTCCACCAGATGAAGCAATTTTTGCATGGGTTGGCTGATGGCGACGATGTTATCAAATTTGATATGATCTTTTAATTTCGAACGGAGGTCCTTGTTCTCCCGTTCCAGTTTCTGCATTCTCAGAGCCTGTTTGACAAGATAGGGCAATTCCTCTTCAATATTTTCACCTTTGGAAAAATAGGAGTACGCTCCCCGGCGCTGGGCTTCCAAAGCATAGCTATGTTCCTTAAACGAGGTCACCACGATTATTTGAGCGTCATAGCCCTGCTTTACAAATTGGTCCAGCAAATCCATACCGTCCTGGATCTGCGGAAGCCCCAGATCGAGAATAATCAGGTCCGGCCGGAAGTTTTCGTGGTATTCAAGCGCTTCCGTCTTATTGAATGCCAGTTTTATCTCATGCTGCTGGCCGATCCAGCGTTTGTAACTTTCCGCCCATATGACACTATCTTCAACAATCAGAATTTTTTGAGAATCATCCATTCATTCCACCTATATCAGATATGGCAACCGGATATTGAAAACGGTTCCTTTTCCAACTTTGCTTGTTACATCGATAAATCCCTTATGCCGGGTGATGGTCTGTTTCACCATGGCCAGACCCATTCCGTTACCACCTTCATGCTTTCGCGTGGTAAAAAATGGCTCGAATACCTTCTCCAAAAATTCTTCAGGAATACCGATCCCTTCATCGAGAATTTCTATATAAATCCAGGGATTTCTTTTTACTTTTGAAATGGGGCGAAGCGGGCGGGTGCTGATTTTGATTCTTCCCCCACCGTTTTTCATCGAGCGGATACTGTTTTCAAACAGATTTAAAAATACCCTTCGCATCTGATTTCCATCCACATTGATTTCCGGAATGCTGACCGAGTAATGTTTTTCCACCACAATGTCCGAGGGGATATTAACCAGATCCAATGTCATATCTATGAGTTGATTGATATTCACGGAAGCAAGCCGCAAATCCTGTGGACGGGCATAATTCAGCAAGTCCTGAACCAGCTTTTCCATGTAGGCGGCATGGTTACGAAGTCTGCTGTCAGTTTCGGCGTCCAGCTTAACCAGCGTGATGAAAGACTGGAAATCATGGGCGAGCTGGGAGGCCAGCAGGCCCAAATCCGCCATCTTCTGGGCCTGAACGGCGCTTTGAATCGCCTGAATATTTCGCAGGGCATTTGCGCCCTGTACGGAGAGAAATCTGGCGAAACGCAGGTCTTTGTCCAGAAAACGCATTGATTTCCTGTCGCCGCCCAGAAACACGAAACCCATCAGATTTTCCTGGTTGATCAACGGAATTCCCAGGTAAATTTTGTAGCGCTCCATCATTTGAGAAATACTGGAATCCACCGGGAATTCGAATTTATTGAGAATGGAATGACCCAACTCCAGCTTTTCGATAATCGGGTATATTTGCCGATGTCCCCCACAAAACTTTCCAGTTCGGCTTCCAAATCATAGTCATACTCTTCATTTTGTTTTTGAATAAACCTTTTGGCCCTGTTCTGTAATTCATTGAAAAGGAAAAATCCAACAATAAGTGCCGGGATAATCAGCCAAAAAATCAATGTGTTGAGCTGCAGCGGAAGAACGGAAATGAGGATGATGATGAAAATCGAAAATATGAAATAGAGAAATGAATTTAAAATATATTCCTGGTAACCGAATAGATTGAAATTAAAGGCCACGACCAGGAATATGCCCGTAAAGACCGGATATGCCAGAAAAAAAGATGGGTGAATTATTCCCCAGAAGGGAAGGAGGTCCAGAATGGAGAATAGGAAAAATGTGATCGGCATAATGATATTGATGAAGGTCCTTAAAGTTGCTGCCTCCGGCTTTCTTTTTTCATTCCGGTATTTCCGGACAAAATCGCTTAAGAGATAATAAAAGGTCGCGTAGAAATAGAGAAGAAACAACCAGTACAGCGAATTGTAAAGCGGATAGGATACCCCGTTCTGAATGTAAGAACCTTTAATCATGACTCCGGTGATGACCAGTGCGCTCAGTGCGAGACTAATCGCAAAGAAAACAATGTTCTTAGGGGTGAATTTTGGGAGCTCCTTGCTCAGCGAATAGGTTTGATTCATATGGAAAAGCAACGGGGGGATAAAAACCTGGGCGATAAACCGGATTTTAAATATGGTAGACTCAAATCCGCCCAGAGATTGATCCAGAAGGAAGATTGCACTTCCCTCAATGACCAGCAAGAGAATATTCAGGTAGATATAGAGGGGAATAAATAATGAGGATATCTTCTGACGGTAGAGAGAATAGATAATCCACAAATGTATGGTAATGGAAAATCCGAGTAATAATCCTACCAGATTGATTAGCATAAGCTCTCGTCAGTTTTTATGATTTGGACTTGGATTCTTCCCACAGGCGGTCCATTTCCTCCAGTGATGAGCTGGTAATCGATCCGTTTCTTTCTGCCAGTTTTTGCTCGATGAATTGAAATCTGCTGATGAATTTATTGATGGTTTTCCTCAGGGCGTCTTCGGCACTAAACTTCTGAAACCGTGCAAGATTCACCAGGGAAAACAGCATGTCTCCCACCTCGTTTTCGATCTCCTCGGGATTCTTTTCCTGGATTGCTTCCTCCAATTCGGAAATTTCCTCTTGGATTTTTTCCAGCACTCCGGAAACATTCTCCCAATCGAATCCCACATGGGCGGCTTTATCCTGCAGACGCTGGGCGCGCAATAAAGCACTCAGGTTTTTGGGAACACCTTCCAGCAAGGATTTCCGGTCTTCCTGGGTCACTTTGATCTGTTCCCAATTGTCCTTCACTTCCTCCGCATCTTTAACTTTCACATCGCCGAAGACATGGGGATGGCGGCGGATCAGCTTATCATTTATATTTTTAACGACTTCTTCCAGTGTGAATCTCGATTCCTCCTCGCCGATCTCCGCCTGAAAAACAATCTGCAGCAATAAATCTCCCAGTTCTTTTTTCAATTCCATCCAGTTTTTTTCATCTATTGCTTCTACGGTTTCATATGCTTCTTCCAAAATATATTGTCGAAGGGTTTGAGGGGTCTGCTTGCGGTCCCAGGGACATTCCCTGCGAAGCCGTTTCATAATATCTATTAAGTTTGTGAATTCTGTCTGAGTACTCATTGATTCTCCGGATTGTATTTTTTGCAATTCACCCAAAATTAGCTAAAAATCGGGATAAAACCAAAAAGAATCGGAATCAATTGTAATTTATGCAAATTGGAGTGTATTCGGGATTTGCTTTTCCGGCAATCAATTATTGAGTTCAATATAGAAGCGTATGAAGCGGAATATAATTCCCATCGTCGGACCGGGAAGAAAAAATTATGAGATTTGTTTCCGTTTCAGCTCTTACTAAATTTGTTGTTGAACTTTTTGTTGATGCACTGATTGGAAGGTACAGAATCGAACATGAAAGAAATAAACCAAAATATTCCTGAGATATTAAACAATTGCCGGAAAATTGCAGTTGTCGGAATCTCGGATAAACCTTACCGGGACTCATTCAGAATCGCAAAATTTATGAAGGATCGGGGTTACCAAATCTATCCGGTCAATCCGAATGTAGATGAAGTGCTGGGATTGAAGTGTTATCCTTCTCTTTCGGAAATTCCGGAAAGAGTTGACCTGGTTGATATCTTTAGAAGATCGGAATATGTCCTTCCTATTGCGGAGGAGGCCGTCAAAGTTGGTGCGAAGGCAATCTGGATGCAACTGGGAGTTGTCAGTGAAGCAGCCGCGGAATATGCCCTTCATGCCGGGCTGGATGTGGTCATGGACCGCTGCTGGAAAATTGAATATCTGAATTATCTCGGCAGAATTTAGGACAAAAAGCACTTATGATATTGGAAGGATTGCATTTTTGCAGGACTATTACGGAATAATTTTGTTCAGTCTCTTTCTGTTTTTCTGGTTTTTTATTTTGCCGAGGCTGGGTGTCCCTACCTGAGGAGCAAATGGTAATTATTGCTCCGTGCCGGGCGACAGAAACGATATTTATAACAAATTCAAAAGTGATCTGGATGAACTGGCCGATATGCTCGCCAAGGGAAACTCCGAGGCTGCCGGAACACGGCTTAAAATTCTGAGCGAAAGGCTGAATTCACTCGAGAATCATCAATATTTAACAGATATGGAATCATTGCTGTTGAGAAGCGCTTTGGAGGATAAACATCGGGCATATGCCAGAATAACGAATGATTGATATCGTTATTTAATCGAGTTGATATATAAAAATTCTGCACTTTTTTGTGCTAAAAAGGAATAGCTGAATATGCCATTATACGAATATTTGTGCAAAGATTGCGGTGAAAAATTTGAGGAACTGGTTTCATTTGCCCGAAGCAATGAAATGGAATGCCCCAAATGCGGCAGCGCCAATACTGAAAAACAGGTTTCCCTTTTTGCCACTGCCGGTGGCAGCGCAGCGGGAGGCGGCGGTTCCTGCGGCTCCGGTGGAAGCGGTCATTTTACCTGAGGATGATTACTGGGCCGGCAGGCTGCCGGCATTTACATGTTTTTTGCGAGCTATCCTGTCAGCGACTCAATACAACTGACATGCGGAATTCGTGGACGCGGTTGGTTTTAATCCGGTCAAGACCGGATCCCACGCTTTCAAGATCCGGATAGTAGCGCTGTTGGTATTTGAAGTCAAATTGCGCGAACGGAAGTGGCTGCCAGCGCACGGTGGTCATGAATTTGTATCCGCGTCCGTTTAGTAAAACAATTCGGAAATTCCCCGGCAGATCGGGTTCGAACTCATAAATCCTCAATGCATAATCCGGAACGTCAAAGACGGACCACCTGAACAGAAAACGCCACTTTTTTTGATATTTCCAGTCCACCTGATGAAAAAAATTAATCCCGTAATAACGGTTGTTTTCTTCCAGCGGTTTGGCCCAGTGCAGTTCGAGGCGGTTTTGGATTCCAATCGCGCGGTTCACCGGCAGCCGTTGTTCCAGGCGGAGTGAATTGATCTTCTGCTCGGAAGCGAATGAGCTTTCCACCGCATTCGCCCGGTTTTTCTGCCGGAACCGCAGCTTAACGTTCTGTTTGAGAAATTTTTGACTGAGTTCGATTGAATAGTCCCTTTTGAGAAAAACTGCATCTTCCGGGTCGGCGACAGCGCGGTAAAAATGGGCAGATCCGCCCAGCCTTGTGGAAGAGGCAATTTTATAATTAACAATGAATGCAGTACCAGTGCGGTTGGATGGCAGTTGACTTAGAGAGCCGGGGGCCCTGCCGTGCACGGAAATAAATTGCGGATGATAATAATAGCCGAGCACCTGATATTTGAAATTTCTGCCGGAAAAATAAAGACTTTGGTTGATTGCGGGATATTTTCCGCCGAGCAGTGCAATTTCCCCCGCTGGCGTCATTTCGCCTAAATCCAAACGGTAGCAGAGGTTTGAATAGATTCGCGAATTTTCTGAATTCTGAAAGGTCGGCTGGTGGAAAGATCTGACGGCTCCCAACTGGATGAATCCTGTTGAAAATTTTTTCTCCAGAATTCCTCCCCATAAAATCTCTCTGAGAGCCCCAATTTTGGATTTTTCCGTTTCTGTTCTGTGCAAGCCCGAAGAATAAACACTCTTCACCAGGTTATCTTCAGCTAATGTGGCATCCAGAAATCTTTTGGAATAAAAGGTGTGCATACGCAAGCCCCTGATGAGATTCACCCGTGAGGCGAGGCCCCTGAGATATCCGGTTTCGTTAGCGGAGCGGTTTCCGTCAATAAGTTCTCCGCGGCCCGGGAAAACAGGAAAAGCGGCAGGGGAAAATGATTGTCCGTAAGGCGACCAGAGAATGAGTCCGTTCCCCATCTTGATTTGAAAATCCCCCAGAATGACGGAAAAAAATTCCTTCGGATGTTGATATTGCAGGTGATAGCTCGCGAAATCGTTAAAAGCTGTCTCTCCGGCATCCTTTTCCCATAAAATATTGCCGGAAATCGTGCCCCCTGTTTCAAACAGGAGGCGATGCTGCAGATAATAGGGATTGTGGTACTCATTCTCCAAAAAGCCGTCCCTCTCGGGATATTCATATTTGGATTTCATCCGATAAACGTACTGGGAGGGAACGGTTTTTTTCTGCACGGTCAAAAAAAGCTTCACGGTCTCCAGCAACTCGTCATCCATTCCATCGATCTGCAATAGTTCATCCAGGTCACTGATATTTTTCCTGCTGTTCCGGTATTTTATAATATTCTGGGAAAGCGACGTAGAGAGGAACGGTATCTTTAACAGGTCATTCAGTTCAAGCCGGTTCACATCCAGCGGATGCTGGAGAAGCTCCCACAAATATTCCTGCCAGTCCTGGTTTTCCGATTCCTCATCATCGCTGTAATCATAGAGATCTTCAAGATACTGGTATTCCTGGGCGGTCCCCGTGTCAATGACACAGAGAAAAAGGGAAATCAGAGCAAGGGATTGCAATGCCCGGCAAACGCGCATTTTATTTTCCCGTCTTATTGCTTTTTTATGATAAGCGATTTTATAACAAATAAAATAGGACGATAAGAATTTAAGAGAATTCGTGGATTTTGTCAAGATGGGGACGGAAGAAATTGAGTCGAATGGAATTGAAAAATTTTCATGCGTTTTAAATCACCCACAATTTTTGTTGGGATATAATTGAAAAAATAAATGCGCCCAATGCCCTAATGATTTATATTGGGCAGATTTATAAATTCAACCATATGCGGATCGTAACTTGACGCAAATTAGGATACCAAAATTCTTCAAATCTCCTTTCCTGGTCTACTTCTTTTGGATCAGTGTACTGTTCCTGGGAATTTTCGAAGGACTGCGGCTGCTCTTGCTGGTTTTTAATCATTCGGATTTCCGGCACATTCCGGCTCTTGTTTTAATGAAATCGTTTTTGGTGGGAGCTCGCTTCGATCTCTCCATAACGCTGATGACTATTGCTCCACTTTTCCTCCTCAACTATTTGTTCTATTTGGCAAACTGGCGGCGCAAACTCAGAATTGTTAATCTCATCTATCTGACTCTTTTTGCTTCCCTTTATGTGTTCCTGGGTATCAGTGAAATCGAATTTTTCAGGTATTTCCAAGTTCGTTTAAATTCTTTTTTTATCAACTGGGGTGAAAATCCGGCCTTTGTAATAAAGATGATTTGGGAATCATATCCAGTGGTCTGGTATATTCTGGGGATCGTGCTGCTGGTTTCCCTGATTTTTCTGATGTTCAAAAAATTGCAGGACCGTTATTATCGTCGCAGCACAGAGGAAGGTTTCTTTTTAAAAATAACCGCATTCGTTCTGGCTGTGCCTCTGATTTTTCTCGGAATTCGCGGGACCTTAAGTTACAAAACCCCCCTACGCTGGGGACACGCCTATTTCAGCAGCTATAATTTCGCAAATCAACTGGCGCTGAACGGCGTGTATACGCTTGCCAACGATATCATCTATCAAAAAACCGACCAGGCGGATCTGCAGAAATTGCTGGGAATTGCGGATCGCCGGCAGGCCTATAACATCGTGGAAAAGATGTCCGCTGACTCCACCGGCGTGCCCAATAAATTTCCCCTCCGGACCTATAAATTCGGGGAAGATTCAAAACCCTATAATGTGGTGATCTTTCTGCTGGAAAGTTATTCGGATTATGATATCAGGAAATATGAAAAAGAGGGAATTCCGCTCTTCTTCAATCGGATAAAAGACAAGGGGATATATTTCCCAAATTTCTATTCGAACGGTTTTCATACCTATATCGGTCTTTTTTCAAGCCTCTTCGGAATGCCCAATGTCTACGGAAAATCGGTACTGAAACAGAACATCGGTCAGCAGGAGTTCTCCGGACTGCTGAATATTCTTCGAAAGAAGGGGTATACCGGCTATTTCGGCGTATCCCACGATCCTAATTTTGATAATATGGCCGGTTTTCTGCGCGGGAACGGCGTGGACCACGTTATCTCGCAATTTGATTTTCACCGGGATGAAGTGTTGAGCAGCCTTGGGGTAGCGGACCATAAATTGTTTGAGAAGATGAATGAGCAGTTCCGTAATGCCCGGGAGCCTTTTTTCGGCGTTGTTTTATCGACCAATAATCACGGCCCCTGGATAATTCCTCAGGTTCCCGGGAAAGAATTCCGCTCCACTTTTCATTATACGGATTGGGCGCTGGAACACTTCTTCGACCTAGCTGCGCATGAAAAATATTTCAGGAACACCATTTTTATTATCACCGGCGATCACGGCAGGGCGGAGACTTCCGGCTATGATTTTAACCTGCAGCTCACTCACATTCCCTGCCTCATATATAATCCGGATATCATAAAACCCGAGATAGTCAAAAATATTACCGGACAGATCGACTTGTCCCAAACAATTTTGGGACAGCTCAAAATGGACTATCGGACCACAAATTTGGGGCGGGATGTTCTGCATATGCCCAATCAGTTTGGTGGATATGCCTTGATGCAGGAAGGGAAAATGCTGGGATTTATCTGGAATGACTGGTATCTGATTGACCATATAGACGGCACACCTGAACTTTATCGATATCAGTCGGAAAATACCAAACATAATTTCGCTGCCGAAAAACCAGAAGTCGTGAAGAAGCTGCAGCAGAAAGCCCGGGCGCTCTATTTTGTGGGGAATGATATGATTTTCAACCGGAAGGCTGCCCCTTCAGCCTGGAAATAGACCTCAAGAGTTTTTCAACCTCTCCCCTGCAGGAGAAATCTCCTACTGCAATGCTCAGTTGAGCATCACTTTTCCGATAGAACTGATTTGTAATATTCGCAAAATTCCTGAACAGGACATATCTCACAGCGTGGATTCTGGGCCCTGCAGATCTGCCTGCCGTGCCAGATTAACCAGTGATGGGCTGAAGACCAGTCTTTTTGGGGAATGTTTTTCATGAGCTGCTCTTCGGTCTCCCTGACATTCTTTGCCGATGCCAGCCCGATTCTGTTTGAAACCCGGAATACGTGCGTGTCCACTGCAATGGCGTCATGCCGGAAACCGACGCTGAGCACCACATTGGCGGTCTTTCGCCCGACCCCCGGCAGCCTGACCAGCTCTTCCCGGGTCTGAGGGACGACACTGCCGTATTCGCTCACCAGCATTCGCACCATTGATAAGATGTTTTTCGCCTTATTCCTGTATAACCCGATGGATTTGATCTTTTCCTCCAGTTCGTCCTGGCTGAGTCTTATAAAATCCTTTGGCTCAGGATATTGGCGGTATAATTCGGAAGTAATCTTATTCACCTGCTTATCAGTGCTCTGGGCTGCCAGCATGGTGGAAACCAGCAGCTGAAAAGGACTCTGGAATTTCAGAGCGGTCCCGGTATTTCCGTATTCCTTCTCTAAAATTTCCAGCACTTTGTTCACATCGGTTTTTTTCAGCATTCGAAATTTCCTTATCTGTGAGATTCAGAAAAGAGACAATTCCCTCAAAATCATTCTTCCAGCAGGTGAAAGAAATCTTCTTCGGACAGGATTTTAACGCCCAGACGAACGGCTTTTTCATATTTGGAACCGGGATCTGTACCGCTCACAACATAGCCGGTATTTTTGCTGACACTGCCGGTGACCTTTCCCCCCTCTTTTCTGACCATTTCGGCGGCCGCATCCCGGGACATGCGTTTCAGCGTTCCGGTAAAAACAAATGACTTCCCGGCAAACTTCCCTTCTTCCATGGGGGACTCAACGGTTTCTGCGGAAAATCCCAGGCCGGCCGTGCGCAGCTTTTCGATCACCTCCCGGTTTTCATGGTTGTCGAAAAATGCCCGGACGCTGGAGACGGTTTTTTCCCCGACTCCCTCAATGCTGTTCATCTCCTCCACAGAGGCCTGCATAAGGGCGTCGAGCGAGCGGAAATGAGCGGCCAGCAGGCGGGCCGCGCCTTCACCCACGAAAGGGATTCCGAGCGCAAAAATCAGACGATCCAGGGATTGGCCTTTGCTTTTTTCAACGGCTTCAGTCAGATTGGCCGCGCTCTTTTCACCCATCCGCTCCAGTGCGGAAAGGGCATCTTTTTTCAGACTATACAAATCAGCAAGATCGCCGATTAATTTGTTTTCCAGCAGCAGGTCAACCACCCTTTCGCCCAGGCCTTCAATATCCATGGCGCGCCGCGAGGCGAAATGCCCGATGCGGCGGGCAATCTGCTCCGAACAGGCCACATTTTCACAGCGCAGGGCCACTTCGCCGGGGACATTGACCAGCAGCGATCCACATGCGGGACAATGGTCCGGGGGGTTGTACGGCGGCAGATTAGGCGACCGTTTTGCAAAAACAACACGAACGACCTTCGGAATGACATCCCCGCCCTTTTCCAGAATGACGTAATCACCCGGCCTCACATCCAGTCGCTTGAGCTCATCCGCATTGTGAAGGGTGGCCCGGCTCACCGTGGTTCCCAGTAGCTTTACCGGTTCCAGAATCGCTACCGGTGTTACCACGCCGGTGCGGCCGACCTGCCAGATGATGTCTTTGAGCCGGGTTTCTTCCTGGACCGCCTTAAATTTAAACGCAATGGCCCACCGCGGGGTTTTTGCCGTGCTGCCCAACCGGATTTGTTGTTCATAACTGTTTATTTTTACCACAATTCCGTCGATATCGTAGGGAAGAGAGTCCCGTTTTTCCTGCCACTGCTGCCAGTAATCCAGTACCTCATCAATGCTTTTGCATAACCGAAAGTTGGGATTTACCGGTAAGTGCAATTCCTGCAGGGTTTTCAAACCCTCCAGATGGGTTCTTATAATCCCTTCGGAATTTATTGTATCGATCCAGTAGCAGAACATTTTCAGCGGGCGCTGCGCGGTTATGCGTGCATCCTGCAGTTTCAGCGAGCCGGCGGCCGCGTTACGCGGATTGGCAAAAGGAACCTCTCCGTTCTGAATCCGCAATTTGTTCAAATCGGTCAGATCCTGTTCGTGGAAATAAACCTCTCCCCGGATTTCAATGTTCATCAGATCGGGATCACCGGTTTTCAGGCGCAGGGGAATGCTGCGAATGGTTTTGACATTGCTGGTCACATCATCACCCTGCTCGCCGTCGCCGCGGGTGGCGGCCCGCACCAGCCTGCCGTCGCGGTACAATAAGCTCATGGCCACCCCATCGATTTTCAGCTCGCAGACATATTCACAGGATTCTCCCGGTTCCAGCAGCCCCCGAATGCGCCGGTCGAAATCACGGACCTCTTCCTCGTTATAGGTGTTTGCCAGGCTGAGCATGGGTTTCTGATGCCGCACCACCGGGAAAACTTTGGTCGGTTCCCCGCTTACCCGCCGCGTGGGAGAATCCGGAGTGATAAACTCGGGATATTCCGCTTCCAGTTCCTCCAAGCGTTTCATCAACATGTCATATTCATAATCGCTGATTTCCGGCTGGGCAAGTACATAATATAAATAGTCATGGCGGTTGATCACGTCGGTTAATTCCGCAATTTCCTGCTTGACTGTTTGATCATTCTCTGACATGGAGTGGTCCTCTTGCTATCTTTTCAGGGTCATAACTATTTTCTTTTTGAAATATATCATTCATCTGCGTAAATTTAAACGGCATGAAAATATTTTTTATCATTTCTTTCATTTTTTTGATCGGATGCACCAATCCATTCGGCACCCGTGAGCCGGACAAGCCGCGGAGCAATAATCCAACCCAGCCCATCAACAGCCTGCAGAACTATCCCGACTCATTGCTGGCAAAATTTAAATATGCTTTCGGGCAAAAAGATATCAATTATTACATGCAGTGTCTGGCGGACTCGACACTCATTAATGCGCGCTTTGTTTTTATACCTCAGCAGAATGAATCTTACCGCCTCCCCTTTTGGACCCGCGAGGATGAATTTAATTATTTTAACAGACTGATCAATAATAAAGATATCAACAATCTGCTGCTGCAGATCTATAACGTCCAGGACTGGACAATTTTGGGTGCATCCCAGGACACCATGCAGACCCGTTTCTCCTATGAAATAGAAATCGATTATAAATTGAAAAAAGAATTTTATCGGGGTCAGAGCATTTTTAAGATTGTTCGTTCTCCGCAGACGCTCTGGTATGTCTATTTCTGGGAGGATCTTCAGGCGAATTCAAATGACGCCGACAGCACCTGGTCCACTCTGAAAGCCAATTACCGTTAGGATATGATGCGTTTAACCGCACTTTTATTACTCGCAATTCTCTTTTTTCTTTCATGCAGGAACCCCTTCGCGCCTTCCCTGGCGGACGAGAATACCCCTCATTCGAGGCTCATAACGCAGCAGCGGACCCCTGAAGAAGTACTGGATAATTTTCGGTATGCCTATACCTTTAAAGATTCTCTGGTTTACAGCGAGATACTGGACAGCACTTTTATCTTCAAGAGCGTGGACTACAATGAATATCCACCCCAGCCCATTGAGTGGGGACGGGACATTGAACTGCGCACCACCGGACGAATGTTTCGCTATTTCAGTACGCTGGATGTTGTATTTAATTCTATCATTCCTTTGGACACGACTATTATTTCACCGGAATACAAGATCACTTTTACGCTGACCCTCGATGGCGGCAGATCCATCCCCCCGCTGAACGGGGAAGTGCTTTTTCAGTTTATCCTGAGGGGTAAAAAATATTATATTAGCCTATGGGAAGATCAAAAAATTTAAACGGAGTTCGTCTTTATGAAACGATTAAGCCTTCTGCTGGATGATATAACTTACATTCGATCGGCGCTGAATTCAGATGCCTATGACCCAGTTCAGTTGGGGATCCTGGGAGAAACCGCCGGAGCCAATGGACTTACCTGCACCTATTTGGGAAATGACCGGGGTTTCCGGGAGCGGGACCTGAGGGTGCTCAGGGAAATCCGCAAAACCTTCCTGAACCTTCGCATTCCCATAGAGCAGGAGGCCGTGCGCCTGGCCATGTCCCTGATGCCCGATATGGTGACTTTCATCGACAACAAAGGCGCTTCGCCCAGAGCCGCCTCGGCCATCGATCCCGCCATTCAAATGGAAAGCTTGAGTCAGGCGCTACCTGATCTGCAGGCCAACAATATATCCATCTCGGTGCTCATTCAACCGGAAATAAATGATCTTAAGCAAATCAGCAAATTGCCGGTGGATTACATTGAATTCGATGCAACCACCTACACCAGCGCCCCTGATATCAATATTGAAATGGTTTCGCTGGACAAACTGAAATCCTCCGCCATGGCGGCAAGCAAGCTGGGACTGGGAATAAACTGCTCGGGCGGCATCCGTTATGATCATATCCCGGCCCTGGCGCAGATTCCCAATCTTGAAGACATCACCGTTGGCGGCCAGTTTATTCAGCGCGCCCTGTGGGTGGGTATCGAACGGGCGGTCAACGAAGCCCTCCAGCTGATCCGTCATTGGGGAACTGAATAAACGCGCCATCGTTTTAAAATCACCTTGTTATATTTTCAGGCCATGGAGCCAGCCGTGGTCTCTGTCTGCAAATGCAGGATAGAATCGGTTTTTATAAGTACCAAAGCCAAAATATCGAAACGGCTTAGATGTCATCTGAAGTTCAGGGCGTACCTGATTATTTATGGATTGCGCTGCGCTGCCTGAATATTCATTCTGAGGAGGGAATAAAAATGCTTAATATCGTCACATCCGATGAAATGCGGGAAATGGACCGTCATACCATAGAAGACCTCGGTGTGCCCGGCGTGGTTCTGATGGAAAATGCCGGGGTCGGGACCTATCGGATCATCAAAAATATGGTCAAGGATTTATCCGAACCCCTTGTTTTTGTGTTTTGCGGAAAAGGGAATAACGGGGGAGACGGATTCGTAATTGCGCGACATTTGTGGGATTCCGGCTGCGAGGTCCACATATTTATTATTGCTGAGGAAACGGACATCAGCGGAGATGCCAGAACCAATTTCGACATCGTGAAGAAAATGCAAATCCCCTATTCTTTCATTACCGAAGAGGATCAACTGGATGATCTGTGGGAAGAATATCCCGATATTGTTGTAGATGCCCTCCTGGGCACCGGCATAAAAGGGGCCGTGCATGGATTCATGGTGGATGTAATCAGATTCATAAATGGTTTTGAATGCCCGGTCGTTGCCGTCGATGTGCCCTCCGGGCTGAATGCGGACTCCCCTGATGTGGAAGGGGATGTGATCGATTCTGATGTGACGGTAACCATGGCGCTCCCCAAACGCTGCCATGTTTTTCATCCGGCCAAATCACATGTGGGCGAACTCTATATCGCCGATATCGGAATTCCGAAAAATGTGCGCAATTCCGATAAAATTCTGGTTCATATGGTTGAGAAAGAGGACATTTTCCTTCCGCTTCGTCAGGCCGACACTCACAAGTATAAATGCGGCACCGTTACCGTGCTCGCCGGTTCACCCGGCTTCACCGGGGCCGCTACTCTCTCCTCGGAAGCTGCTCTGCGTATCGGTGCCGGTCTCATTACCCTGGCAATCCCCGAAGGTCTCGGTCCGGTTTTGGAAACCAAGCTCACGGAAGTCATTAAACGCCCGTATTTCACCGGAGATGCGGCCCACTTCAATACCAAAAGCATCCCGGATATCCAGGATTTGCTCGATTCCTGCGATGTTCTGGCCATCGGACCGGGCCTGGGACGCAGTCCCGAAACAATTGAGGCAATTATGGACGTGCTGAATAATTTCAAGAAGCCGGCGGTCATCGATGCGGATGCCTTGTTTGCCATGTCCAAACATCCCGAAATTTTCAAGACGCCGCACCCCAACTGGATCCTGACGCCTCACCATGGCGAATTCTTCCGGTTCCTGAAAGATATAAGCAAGGAACAGTTGGCAGTTGAATTCATTTCTCTCGCCCAGAATTTCTCCCGCGAAAACAAGATAAACCTCCTGCTAAAGGGCGCGCCGTCCATTGTGTCCGATCCGGAAGGCCGGGTGTATGTGAATCCGACCGGAAATCCGGGGCTTGCCAGCGGCGGCACCGGGGA
>JARRQT010000042.1:16055-17137 GCA_037381445.1 Calditrichia bacterium | reverse complement strand
GTGAGTGGGCTACGGGCTTTTTAAAACGAGAAATTCAATATGAGGGCGATCCGGTTATCCGCAAGCAGCTCATCGCCATGAGTTCGGAACCTGGCGCAGAAAAGGTCGGGCAGGAGGAAATGGTTTCGGCAGGATCAGATTTTGACCGCCTGCAAGAGGAGGTATCATCTCTTTCCAATGAAGAGGCCCACTATCTGCTCAAAATTGACAACGAGGGGCAATCCCTGGATGCAAGCCAGGCCGACTATGTGCTTTATTTTGAGAAAGACAAATATCCCCCGGTTCAGTCTTTCTGGTCCATGGCCGTGTATAATGCTGATACTCAGGAGCTGGTAGCGAATCCGCTTAATAATTATCCCATCCAATCTCCCTTGATGCGCAATATCAACAGAGATGCTGATGGCGGGCTCACCTTCTACATTCAAAAGGATTCACCGGGTGGCAGCAAACAATCGAATTGGCTGCCGACTCCGGAAGGAAAATTTTATGTGCTCATGCGGCTTTACTGGCCGGAAAAGACCGTGCGTGACGGCAGTTGGACACCTCCTCAAATCAAGAAGGCTAAATAGAGTTCGTTTAAAATTTTCTGAGCCGTTTCATCGCAGGCGGCCTGCAATGACAATCATCGGACAGAAGTGAGAGGGCAGATTCTTCAGCAGGGAATCGCCCTTTCCACTCTGATCGAAGAGTGATTCTGCACTTCTTTGGCAGGTGTTTCTCCCAAGGGATTAAAGGGGTGCATTTCCTCTTATAAAATTTATTTTAAATCAGGCGAAATCCAATATGTGGGTGAACAGGCCCGGTGTGATGATCAGAGTGGGCCAGTATTAATCCCCGAAAGGTTTTGATGATGAGCCAATTATGTTTGGCAATTGCAGAATACTAATCAAAATCAGCGATAGTCATCCCCGAAAATCAAAATACTGCCAGGACCTTGAGTATTGAAATAAGCACCCCGATAACCGCATCGCCTAGGATCAATCCGGAAGCGAGTGAAATGGAATAAGATTCCATCCAAGTTTTGAATTTCCTTTCAAGAATAAATCGAACAGCAGAACCCAGAAAAATAACAATTGAAAAAA
>JARRQT010000042.1:0-16018 GCA_037381445.1 Calditrichia bacterium | reverse complement strand
AATGCCAATCCCAAAAGGGGAAGGTGTAATTTTTGCATATTTTGAATTCTCCATCGTTGTCAAAATGATGCCCAGTAGAATACCGCATAAGATTCCTAATTCTGCGTATGACGGCAGCGCGGAAAATCCGGAAGAAAGGAACTCTGCCATACCTACCCATGTCACGGCACTTGGTGCTGGCAACACGTCGCTGGCTAATCCATAGGCACCAATTACTGCATAAAAAATGGGGACCGCGGCGATAGAACCGATGAAAACACCTGCCAGTTGGGCGATGGTTTGTTTTTTTGGTGTGGCACCGAGCAGATAACCGGTTTTATAATCCTGCATCATATCTGCAGATTGATTTGCGCCGGATGCGGTAATGCCTGCCGCCATTACATTGGTCATCATATTCCCAGGCGCAAGTCCTCCATAAATAATTTGAGTTCCATATCCCATTGCTCCAACCGGATTGATATCGGTTTCACCATAAGTCCTCACGGCAACGATTGAAAACATGTAGGCAAAAATTATTGCCAAAACTGTTAACCAAACAGGAATGTGGAATTGCAGCTGCATTACGATAGCGATGATCGAAGCTGTGAGCAAGAATAGGACCAGCCACATATTAAAACTGATATCAATCTTCCTAAGATCACCGAGTTTGCTCCTCTTCATTGATCTGAAAGCTCTAAAAATCGTACCTGCCTTAAGTATTAATGACAGAATAGCAGATGTAACCATCAATGCAATGGCAGACCACATGGTCCAATTTCGGACCTGCGGATAGGCAATCCCCTCAATAATGTGGGCATTGGCAAGAAACGGAGCTAAAATTCCCCATCCAATTATAGCTCCCAAAAGCAGACTGGTGCCAATTCTTGGTCCTACTAAAAATCCAACCCCAAATAACATTGGACTCCAATTTACTCCCAGTGTTAACCTTGCTAATGAATATCCCCATATTTTGCCGGGAAATCCTGAAATCATTGGAATAATTGCCGGAATACCATCTCTAAACCAGGTAATGATCCCTGATATTAAACCGGTTATTCCAAGAACCCTGGCTTTTTTCACGGCATCTTCCACGTGTGCGTGCATTGCTCTAATGGTTTCTGCACAAGCTGTTCCACTGGGAAATGTTAATTTTTCGATCACTACAAATTGCATCCTAAGAGGAATGGTAAACAATACGCCCATGATATGGATGAAAAGAATCCAGATAAATAATTCGAACCGCGAGAATTCATAACCCAACATGATAAGCGCGGGAATCGTGCTGACCATAATTCCAAGACTGGCTGATGCCGACGCCATGGTCTGCGCATTATTATTCTCCAGAATAGAAAAACTGCCCCTGAATGCCTTAACCATAACGAAAGCGAGCAAAGCGCCGATAAGCGATCCCCCCATTGTAATACCTGTTTTTAGTCCCATATAGATATTTGACGAAATGAGCAGCAGACTGAGAACGGTACCGACTGCGAAGACCTTATACGTTAGTTCGGAGAGTGTGTCACCCTGATAAACGTTATCGAGCCAAAACTTTTCCTCCGGCATAACTGCCCGATACTGTTCAATTTTTTCCATTGTATTTCCAATATGTTTTATGAATTAATTTCCTCAATTTTTTTGAGATCATGGGTGGCTCCAAGCCTTTCAAATATTTCTTTGGCAATGTGAAAATATCTATCATATTGATTACTTTCTTTGGTCCATTTAAAGAATTTAGCGATTTCAAGGCAAGTCCGGGCGAATTCATGCTCCATCTTTAGGGATTCAAAAATCTCCAAACTCTCCGAAAAATATTTATGAATTTCCTCTTTGAAATTTGAAAGATCGGTCTTGTGTAGCATTTGGGTCAACCTTTCCAATCCAATCATACCCAATATTCTGTTGGTAAAGCCTTGACTGACCCTTTGATTTAATCTCAATGCTTCCTGATGCGCTTTTTCAGCAGTATCCTGAGCGGACTGAATATTACCTAAGGATAAAAAAGCCCTGCTTAACCAATAAAGAGCCTGGGGTTTGAGGACCATGATTTTTCTCGCATCCATTAAAGCGATGCTTTTTTCCAGACTTTTTACCGCCGTTTGACCGTTTCCTAATTCGACATTTACTGATCCAATATTTGCATAGGATAAGATTTCTCCCGGAATGTCATGAGTTGCTTCACAAATTTTCAGACTTTTTTGATGAACTTTATAGGCGTTCTCCAGACGACCTAAATCCTGATAAACTGCTCCCAAATTATTATAAGTGCCTGCAATACCAACCCGAAATCCGATTTGATTCATTTGCTCGATGGATTCTTCCAGGAGTTCTGCGGCTTTTTCATATTGCCCCTTTTCAATAAAAATTAATGCCAGATTATTCCGGGTCTCGGCGAGCCCCTTTTTATCGGCTATCTTTTCACGCATTTCCATACTTTTGGAGTACATTTCGGCTGCGTTTTCATAATTTCCCTGATCGAATAAAATATTACCAAAGTCATTGTAGGCCTGGCTTTTCTCGGTAAGATTCCCTTTATCGGAGAGAAACTGAAGCCCCTTTTCTATTTCTTCTATCGCTTCCCTATACTTACCGGAAATTTTTAAGATTCGTGCCCGGGAGGTCATTATCTTGCCCAGCAAAGTGAATAGATCCTGTTCGGTGATATTCGCATCAGAAAATGCTTCCAGAGGAATTCCCAGCTTGAGTCGCTCAAGACTTTTCTGACAGATTGTTTCGGCTTGATTCAGAAATTGGAGTGTCTTTTCGTTCTCGCCTTGATGAATATGGACTGATCCCATTTTCCAAAGCAGAACAGCTTGTTTGGGAGAATTAGCCTGCAGCAAGGAATTTACCTGATGATAATAAGCATTGGCTAGATCATGTTTACCGGTAAGGGCAAGCACATCGCCCAGGCCTTCATAAATTGCCTCTCTTTTTTGGCGGATTTCCTCATTTTCGAGTTCATTCACTAAATCATTTAAAATGGCCTCTGCCTTTTCAAAAAACCGAATTGCATGTTCATTGGCAAAAACACTTCTTGCCTGTTCACCAGCACGAATTAAATGCGGTAATGCCCTCTTATTTTCTCCCGCTTCTACAAAATGATGCGCGATGTTGGGAATCATTCGAATATCGGCACCATACTCTGATTCCAGAAAATTCCCAATAAGCAGATGATATTCCGAGCATAGTTCGGGTGTGATCGAATCATATAAGATATCCCTGATTTTGCCATGATCAAATCTATACATTTTTTCATGTGGATGTATGATATGATGCTCTCTTTCCAGGGCCTGCAGAAATTTCATAACTTTAACGCGATTAAGTGTCAGACAGGCAGCGATGGTGTCGGAATGAAAAACTTCTCCCTCCACCGCTGCAATCTCAAGAATTTCTCGTTCCTCCTTATTCAACCGTTCAACACGCCTCATCACAATATCCTGGACCTTGCCGGGAATCTGAAATTGTTGAAAATTTTCTTTTAAAACATGTTCTTGTCCCTTTTTAAGAATAATGCCTTCTGAATTTAACATTTTTAATAATTCGATAACAAAAAATGGATTTCCCTCCGTTTCCCGATTCAATATCAGGTAAAATGAGTAATCAAAATCCGCATTTTCAAAAAGTGAATCCGCCAGCTCACGAACTTCAGAATCACTGATCCTTTTTAGCTCGATAAGAGACAGAAATCCTTCCCGACTCATTTCATGCTGCATTTCAATGAGGGTAGGTGTTTTGTCATCAAATATTTCCAGCACATCCTCCGGACGGTAAGTGCCTATCATCATGATCCTGGCGGAACGACTGTTGCGGGCAATATAAAAGAATAACTTTAAAGTATCTTCATCGGCCCAGTGCAGATCATCGATAATCAGAATAAGTGGCCTTTCCTGCGCAATATTCAAAATCAATTTATAAATTGCATCCCAGTATTGTTCTTTGCTCTCGACAATGATTTTCTGTTCCTGGTCGAGATTTAAGAATTTTCGAATAACAGGGAGTGCGGTTAATAATCCTTCGGCTTGATTCGATATAAAGTCATGTAACTTTTCGTTACTTTTGACCCCTTTAATGTCAAAATAGTCTCGAATGGCTTCTACAAAAGGCTGATACGGATAGACGCCTTGACGAAACATGCATCTGCATTTTATTGTTCGTACTTTTAAGGTCCGGGCATGTTTTTCCAGTTCCCAGGCTAATCGGGTTTTTCCGATGCCGGCCTCTCCCGTAATGAAAACAGAGTGTCCCTCACCAAGCATCACCTGGCGGAGTATAGACTTCAATGCTTCAAGCTGTTCCCCTCTGCCAATTAATCTTGAATCAAAAGCCCTCTCTTCAGGACGCAAAACCTCTGTTTTGGCCAACAAATCAAGGTCGGATTCATCAATTAGTTCATTGATTTCCAAATGGTCTTTTATTTTTACAAGATCGGCAGCCAGATCATTTGCACTTTGATATCGTTTTTGAGGATCTTTCTTTAGTGCTTTAAATATTATTTGCTCTAATGCCTGGGGCACGCTTTTGTTAACTTCACGAATGCTAATGGGCTCTTCATTCAAAATGGAATAGATTAATGCCATTTCGTAATCGCCGGAAAACGGCAACTGTCCGGTAAGTAATTCATAAAGCACTACGCCCAGCGAAAATATATCACTGCGATGATCGATGGCTTCCCCTACAGCTTGCTGAGGAGACATATAGGCAATTGTTCCGATAATTTCCCCTTCCCTGGTCAGCATACTAGCATCCTGCATACGGGCCAAACCAAAATCCATTATTTTCACCGATGCATCATGAGCAAGCATAATATTCGCGCTCTTGATATCCCGATGAATAATTCCCTGATCATGGGCATGTTTTAATGCATTTGCAGCAGCAATCCCAATATCGATGGTTTTCATCAGATCAGGCGTTTTTTCCTGTACGATTTCTCGGAGGGTCTTCCCAGCCACATATTCCATGCAGATA
The DNA here is from genome assembly GCA_037381445.1 of Calditrichia bacterium. Taxonomy (GTDB): domain Bacteria; phylum Calditrichota; class Calditrichia; order RBG-13-44-9; family RBG-13-44-9; genus JARRQT01. The sequence goes on along the minus strand of JARRQT010000042.1, from coordinate 11,074 downwards.
AAGAGCTCGTTTTCCGATTCCCCGACTTCCAGGATTTTTACAATATTAGGATGATCCAGACGCATGCCGGCGCTGGCTTCCCGCCGGAAACGGCGACGGATTTCTTCACTTTGCAGGGAGTGACGTGATAAAATTTTAATTGCGACAGTTTCGTTGCGCTGGGTATCGATGGCTTTAAAGACCGACCCCATTCCTCCTTCACCTAATAATTCCAGAATCTGATAATGCGCAATTTTTTCGGGATGATTTATCATATCGCAACCAAATTTCCATTCATGATAAGTAAAGGCAGGCCTTCACTCTACAGAGTTGACGGCCTGCCCGGGATTTCACCTGCAACTTCTTATTTCATTATTTCATCAACAGCATCTTGCCTGTTTTAATGTAGTTACCGGCTTTAAACCGATAGATATAGACACCATTTGAAACTACGGTGCCACTTTCATCATCACCATTCCAGCGCAGCGTATAATAACCGGATTTCTGATAATCATCCACCAGTGTTTTGACCAATTGCCCAAGCACATTATAAATCTTTAAAGTAACCTGGCTTTCCCGGGGCAATTCGTATTGGATTGTGGTTTGCAGATTAAAAGGATTCGGGAAATTGGGCAATACCTTAAATTGCTTTGGTGACAATTCACCCCTTAATGCCGGAGTTTCAGATTTTTTGGGTGGCAGAGTTTGCAGCGAAACAATTAAATTACGAACAAGTGGGTATATCGCATGCTGCCCCGGTTCGGTAATGATCCAGTCATTACCTGGACTTCCGCCATAGAAAGCATCCATTTTTGCAAGGACATCGTTCTCTAATTTGTCAATCGCCTCATCATAATTTCCGTCCTCAATCAGGAATAACACTTCATCTAATTTGTTTGAAAAAGCAATTTTTCGGTTGCTTGCTGGTTGCTTGAAATACGAATTATCGAGACCGAAAATGACATTTCTTATCTCATTTACCGCATCTGAGGAGGGGAGATCATAAATGTACAATGAATGCACGCTGCGGCTGATAAGTTTTCGCTGGCCAGAGGAAGGTTCGGGCTTACTGGCATTAATTATTATCTTGTAACTTCCGGACTCCGGAAATGGCCGGGTGGCAAATGTATATAAACCGTCACCCGATTCATAAAATGGTTCGGTGAAAGTAGTATCTCCATCAGGATTTACGATGTCGGCAGAAACAATTGCTCCTAAAATAGGCTGGCCACCGGTCAGGTGCAAATCGGACTGGCGTTCTCCGCCTTCATATAGTTTAACATCGATTTCGGTGTGGGCGCCCGATGGTAACCGGTCAGAAGGTATCTTCACTTCCATGGTCACATCAGTCCTGGCAGCGATGTACGTTCGGTATGTCTCGGGGATTTGCGGAAGACTTTCACCGAATACCCAACCGGACCAGGTTCCGGGATCGGCATTTTTAATCTGGTAGTATTCATAATTTGGTCCGGTAAAAAACTTGATATTGGGATAATCATCCACATTAGTTGAATCAATAAGCCGATCTGTTTCACCATCCGCTGGCGGTGGTAAAATGGAGAGATCCAAATCGCTGCCCTGCCAGTATAGCCCTATTTCCAGGAAACCACCCTGCCAATACATGCCGCCCTGCCAGTAAAATCCTCCTTGCCAGTACATCCCGCCCTGCCAATATAGTCCCGGGGACGAAACACCAGCCAAGTCACTGGTGGAGTGGGCTTCGGATAAATAAATAATTTGCATACCCAGCAGGCGATACCAGATAAAATTAACGACATCCCCAATCTCACTGGAGTCCGCCAGAAGGAAATAGTCACCCCGGGTAACATCAGCGATATGACTGTTCAAATTTTGTCCCGAAGCTGGTCCATTTGCAAAGCCCATGGTATAAATTGCAGTCTTGGTGCCGATAATGTCCGGAAGAACGGACTCCGCATAAGGTTCTGCGGTTTCCTCACCTGAACTGAACAAAATCATGGCCCACTTATTCTGAGCACTGCCTTCCGTGACAAGCTGGTTCTGAGCGGTTTGTAAACCCGAACCGATAGCAGCCCGTCCGCCCACATTCATGGCGGATATCTTATCTTTGATATCTGTTCTACTGTTTTCATCCACAATTTGCGTGAGCGGCGCCAACAGGGTATCCGGCAATTTTACTATACCAATCCTGTCTCCTTCCCGCATCTTGTCAATCAACTGAATGGCGCTTTTTTTAGCAGCCTCAAAGGCGTGATAATTGTCCGCATAATTCATCGATCCGTCGAATACCAGCATTAGATCTACTCGTTCATCGGGAATATTGGCATAGATATATTCAATTCCGCCAACATCGCCCTCCGGGGACGAACCGGAATACTGATACAGATCTCGTTTTTTGGTTTCTTCCGCTTTTATCAAACCATACATGGTTTGTTCTGCATTCCCATCTCCCATACCTTCCACCCAATAGTCAGTATCGGCCTCGTTATAAATATCTCCTAAGCCCCCAAAATGTCCAATTTCGTGGGTAGCTACGTTTTGGACATCTAATTTATCAGCCTCTCCTGAAGTGGACCAATTAAAGTCTTGGGCATTGTAGCCGATATCCACATCGGTCATTTCTCCGGTAATGGCGTTATAACGCACCCGGGTGGCTGCTACCACGTCCGGTGCCAATCCGGTGGTATCCCAATCTGCTATCCAGACATTATTATTGAGCCCATCCGGATCACCGGCCCACTGGTTGGATGATGCCGCATTGCCTGAAGCAATATATTCCAGTTCCGGCAAAGCGCTCCATGTGGCATAACCCGCCTCGACTGATGTTGCAAATGCTTGTGCATCGGGACCTATATCAAACGTCGCCTTCCCATCCGGCCAATGCAACGGGATACCGGAGTGGGTCCGGTTGATCACATAATGGGGCCCGTAGGATTTTGTCTTGATTTCAGATGCTATCGCAGCAGAAAATTCGGAAGTATTGTTATCCGGGGCGGTTGCCGTTGCGGTATAAAATTTACCGGGTTTAATTTCATCCGGCAGGTACGCATTAAACGTTACGTCGCCATAAATATCTGTCGCCACCGTAATATTGCCGATAAATGTCTGTCCTTCACCATATCCCGAGGTATCGCAGGTATCGCTTTCAAAAAATTCGATGCGATATTCGATGCCCGGAGTGCTGTGCAGTTCAACGCTGATAAGATCCACATCGCTGGCAGCAGAAGTCAGCACAGGATAGTTTTGCAGGTTGTTTGGCCCGCTGTCGAGGTCCACCTCATCGTTGAGCGTAACACCATCTCCGCCCAGGTCTATACCCAGTCCCCCGTTTGCAGATATGCGGTTCGCCGCTATATTATTCCCGGTGCCGTTTGTTACATTGATACCGGAGGTGCCGTTATTAATGATCTCATTGCCTGCAATCAGATTATAGGAACTGGTATCCTGCAAAAGTATTCCCTCATTCAGGCAGTTTGCAATAAGGTTACCTTCGCCCTCCGAAGCACCGCCGATTGCATATCCTGAAGCATTGCAGAGGAGAATTCCTATTCTATTCGCATAAGTAGGGTCAATTTGTTTATTTATATCAGTTCCAAAGCAATTGCTGATTATTTTATTATTTGTTGCACCTGAACTATCCGTATAAAAACCAGCCCAACCTGAGCCCGTGATAAAATTGCCCGAATCGGGACTGGCACCGCCAATATGATTGTTGCTGGCTGACATTCCAATATAAACACCCGTGCCTGCAGGCTGTCCTATATTCGCTGTTCCGGCAGCATCTAATCCAATTAGATTTCTGCACACAAAATTATTCTCGGTTCCGTCCCCGAAAATTGATATCGCCGTCGTTTCATTCCCTGAGATGACATTGCCTTCTACTGTATTGTCCGAAGCACCGTTTCTAACATGAATGCCATCGCCGCCGTTGCCAAGCGCCACTTCCCCTGTTACATCTGTTCCGATGTAGTTTCCGCTTATGATATTGCCATTAGAACCGACTCCATCCATTACAATTCCATGAACCGGTCCCGGTTGGACAGGCGGAGGATTTTCTCCATTTGCGGAAATTATGTTACGTGCCTCAGGAGTTGTTCCGCCAATGATGTTGTCTGATGCGCCATTTCCGATGTAGATTCCACCCTGGCTGTTGCCTAAATCGGTAGTCCCGGAGGCATCTGTCCCAATATAATTTCCTGCGATCCGGTTGCCTGCTGCATCCGTACCTGCAATGACAATACCGTAACTTGCATTCCCGGAGATGACATTCATAAAATCCGCTGGTCCGCCAATTATGTTATTGGGCGATTCAATATAAATGCCATTATCCCCATTTCCCAATGCGGTGGATCCGTCTGCGGCGACACCGATGAAGTTGCCTGTAATCCCATTATTTTCACTGGTGCTCCCAAGAATATTTATTCCATCATCACTGTTTCCTGAGATAACATTGCGAGTCTCTGGTGAAGATCCGCCAATTATATTATCAGAAGCAGCGCTGATAGTGATACCGATTTGATTGGCAATTTGGATTGTTCCTGAGGGATCGGTGCCAATGAAGTTTCCGATAATTCTACTATTGGTGGAATTTGAAATTATTATGCCATTTCCATCATTACCGGAGATGACATTTCTGGCACCACTATCTGCCTCGCCAACAACCGTGCTATCCGCGGAGAGGATAAGCAAACCGATGTTGCCATTTGGTACAGGCTCTGTGCCGGCGGCATTCGTTCCAATATAATTGCCCGTTATTACATTTCCCGTCCCCTCCCCAAGGCTTATCCCGCGGTAACTATTTCCGGAAATAATATTGCGGGATTCGGGCGTTGTGCCTCCGATTGTATTGCCGGATGACGCAATTATAAGAATACCCCGATAGTTACCCAGCCCTGCGGTTCCGCTGATATTCGTGCCCAGGAAATTGCCCTCGATAATATTGCCGCCTCCTATATACAGCGATATTCCGGCAGCCGAACATCGATTAATTGTCAATCCCCTGATGGTGCTCTCCCCGGAAGTGATATCAAGACAAACATCTGTGTATTGACCATCTATTTCAACCATTAGAACGGCATTCGTTGTAGAAGTGGCCGGGGATGCTCCGGATTGTGTGTAGCCATCGATGGTGACGGGATCGGTAATCTGCGGTAGTTGCGAAGATAGTTGAATTGTATGCGGGCCCGTTCCGGGAATGTTGAAGTGTATGCTGTCAAGGCCGGGCTTTGCATTTGCACTATCAATGACGGCTCTTAATGAACCTGCTCCATCATCATTGTATGTAGTGACCATAAATGTGTGTGTTTTCCTTATCGCAATAATATCATTGGAGCTTGGGAAAAAAGCACTCACATATAATACTTCTCCATCGGGGCTGAATTGGAAATCCTGAAATTCTTCAAATCCTGAAGCAAATACTTCTGAGGTGCTCGGATATAATAAATTGCCATGACTGGGTGAAATACGCCGGATTTCCCCCAATTCATAGACTCCGAAGAATACCTCTCCGGTAACCGGATGTACTGCTAAATTACCAGTACTCGGAATTCCGGTCAGAAATGGGGTAACAGTCCCATCTGCATCTATGGTGACAATCCTCGTATCTTCAGTTCCACTTGCATCGCTTTCAATCATATAAAGGATGCCGTCCGGACTAAAGGCTACCTGATATGGCCCATGTTCAAAAATATTTCCTCTCGCCAAAACTTTTTCATCACCTGTTACAGGATTGATGGCCCATATTGCTTTTTCATCTGGCCAGCCGAATGCAATATCCGCGATAATTAGATCACCAGGATCCACACTGTCACCATCAAATGACGATGGAGCCAGTGCAATACCGAACGGATTAAACTGATTTTCAATTGTAATATCTTCCGATGTAACGAAAGGTATGGGACTACCGCCCGGGAAAACGAGAAATAAAGTTTGGGCCTGGCCATCAACTACGAAAACGCTGTCTCCATGATACTGCAATATATCATCCGGACTGTTAAATGGGGGGCCGGTCTCGCAATAGCGACCGTTAATGTTGAATTGATCACCTCTGGACGCCACAAAAACTCCCGTGGGGTCAATTTCATTCACAATCAATAGAGTATCATCTGTCCGGACCGCGATGCCATCAGGTCTGGGCACATTACGGTAAAAATATTCTGCAGAATAACCGGGAAGTAATGTGATTTCGGGTCGTTCCTGTGCAGGCAGGAAATCTGTAAACAGAACTAAACTAAATAAAAGGAGAATAATAATTCTCAAAAAAAGGATGGGTTTGTTTCTTATATTTTTCATGATCTCCCTCTTTTTTGGATTATATTCCGGACAAATAAATTTCAGGTATCTTATAAATCATTATTTTTTCAGTTCTTCCTTATCCAGTATTTTGCTGATTTTCTTTAATAGGATGTTGTAGCTCTGCCGCCCATTGATTGTTTTCGAACCGGTGTTTTTATCCGTTATGATTGACAATTTTCCTTTTGCTCCCCCCGCAACACGCAGATTATTGCTTTTGTCTTTTTTCACAAATAGCAGTACTTCTTCGTTCATGCTGAATTTTGGCACATGTGTATATAGTTCTCCTGTTTCTCCAACTTCACCTCCCGGTTCCTTGATGGTAATCGTATGATCAGACTGTTCTCCTTTCAGAAATTGATCTGCATTAATTGTAATCGTAGTATAGATTCGCGTTTGCTTTTCATTCCAATTGGATTCTAATTGTGTCACCTTCCCTGTTACAATCATTTCGGCTTCCAGCGCCAGTTTTTCCAGGGCACTGGGCTGGTTTTGCGCGAAAATACATATTGAGTACAATAAACTAAGGATAATACAGAGAAAAAGGCTCCGTAAAAGATAAGTTGTCTTATCCATATTAAGTCCCCCTACTTGATGATATAAAGATCATTTATTTAAATAGAACACAGACTCAATATTGCACTAAATACTATAAAGCGCTGTAATAGAATTTGTGAGATAAATGAACAAGAATATCCAATTGAAGGCGGGCGATAATCGGCGACCTTTCTGTTGACGCAGGGCAAAGAATTCATATTAGCACCACCTGTCTCAAAACTGATCGGGAGCCAACATAAATCTTATATTAGATTGACCCGTAATGCTGCAACATCAGTGCGGTTGTCGGCGAAGAAAGATCACATACTGATTTGATTCGAGCTGGATTATTGAAAATGTTTTTGAGCATGTAAATATTTAATAGAATTATTAAATATTTACTATAGATAATACAAAATTTTGATTTAAAAATCAATGTGATTGTGGGGCAAGCATCAGATATTGCAGCGATATTGATAAGAACTTTTGGAATTTATATCCTTCAAATCCACTTTTGCCTTAATTGAATCATCTTCATTACAATTTTTCACTTTCTGCTCTGCTCTTTTAAATTTTTTATGTTATCGGAAAATCCGAATCCGGATATCTATTATATACCAGGATGTCGGTTGAACTATCTTACAGGGAAATGAAGTCATATTCAATCACTGATATTCTCCAAAATATGAAAATGATATATATCCCATATCTTGTTTGAATTTAAAAGATATTATGCTTAATTTATTAATGGAATTTATTTAAAAGAATTATCACTGAGGAAGTCGGCTATTCTATAAAAAAATAGGAGTTAAAAAATTGCTGGCGTAATTCTCCTTACGATCTGCTGAAATGATACTCTGTGATGGTCAATCCATTATCCCAAATTCCCTTTCCGCCCAATTTCGAATTTTTTTGTCATTTTTCTATTTGTTCTCCGAGAGCCTCATATAGCATGTGATAGACGCTTTTTAAGTTCATTATATTTTTTAAATCAAAAGATTATACAGTTTTGGTTTATCTGTTATTTGAATCGTTTTTCAAATATTCTATTATGATAACTCAAAATAACGATTTAAAACAACTGGAACATGAGGTGGCGAGGCTTCGCTCCGCGGTGGAAGAGCTCACGGTGCTGAATGAGCTTGCCATGGCAGCAAGTTCATCCCTTGAAGTAGAAAGAATGTTAGACATTATCGTGGAGAAATCTATCAAAGCCGTAAGAGCAGAACAGGGTGCCATACAATTAATTACTCTGCAGGAAAAAAATCCGCTCCAAACCCTGATCCGTCAGGCAGATCAGCGAAGTCGTTTATTGACCTATAAGGTTGGCATTCATCTTACCGGATGGGTGCTGAAATATAGAGCACCGCTTATAGTTGAAAATCTGGCAACAGATGAGCGTTTCAGTCCCAACGATCAGGAGACAAAAGAGATCCGTTCGATTCTAAGCGTTCCTATTCAATTTAAGGGACAAATGATCGGGATATTGACAGTTACCAATAAAAAAACATTAGAGCCTTTTACAAAGGGAGATTTAAGATTGCTATCCATTATTGCAGCGCAATCGGGGCAATTAATTCAAAATTTGCAGTTGCAGAAGCAATTGATTGAGAAACAGCGGCTGGCTCATGAATTGGCACTGGCCAGAAAGATGCAACAGGATTTGATTCCTAAGATTGATCCCGGGTCTGCTTTTCTGGAAATTTCAAGTTATTTTGGTCCTGCTGAAGAAGTGGGAGGTGATTATTACGACTATTTTTCTTTAAGAGATGGTGAAATTGGCATTGTCCTCGCTGATGTTGCCGGTCATGGCGCATCGGCCGCGATGATCATGACCATGATTAAGGGTATTTTACATTCACTCGTTTATAAATTTGTTTCAGTGGACCAGGTCCTTCAGGAATTAAATCAAATTTTGAATAAGATTCTCCCCCCGGAAATATTCATAACGATGCTGATCATGGTGATTAATCCTTTAAAAAAGACATTAACACTGTCCAATGCCGGCCATAATCCTGCATTATTCTTTGATTCCAGCTCAAAATCGGCAGGCACTTTGGAAATAACCGGGTGTGCTTTAAACGGGCTGAAAAATCCGGCATATGAAATCAGGAGAATTGAACTCGGGCAAGATGATTCTGTGGTGCTTTATACGGATGGTTTCACGGAAGCAGAAAACTCAAATCATGAGATGTTCGGACAGGAACGGCTCTTAAGGGAATTCAGAACTTGCGCTGCTGATTCAGCCGGGGGAATTATTCAGCATTTAATGACAAAATTAAAATTGCATCTTCACGATGAGTCTCCCCGGGACGATATCGCATTGATCGCTGTTAAGGTCAAATAAAAATGTTGTTAATAATTTATTTGCTTTTTCTAAAATCATGAAAAAGAAATTTCAACGGGATTTCAGTTCGCTTGAACAGATGTGCTCCTTCATTCAATCATTCGTCCATCGGAACGGACTAAACGAAGAAATCAGATTTGCAATTGAGCTGGTGGTGGAAGAACTTTTTACAAATATGTTAAAATATTGCCCGGGTTGTATGGGCGATATCGAAATAGGATTGAGCAAAAGGAAAAACGAGATTGTGCTGACCGTGAAGGATTTTAATTCGCAGCCCTTCGATCCGACCCAGGCTGCTGATTATGACGCAACTGTGCCGCTTAGCAAGCGTCCGACCGGGAAACTGGGAATACATTTGATCAAAAAATATATGGATGATATTAATTGCGAATATAAAAATAATATGAATAAACTGACATTGACTAAAATTTTAAGGAAGACTCATGTTCGAAATTAGTTATGGGGAGGACAATGAAATCGCGCTGGAAGGGCGGTTTGATGCATCTCAAGTTGACAAAGCCAGGGAGGCATTCGATGGAATCAACACCACACGCACCGTCAATTTTCGGGATCTGGATTATATTTCCAGTGCCGGATTAAGCGTGCTGCTGGTAACGCAAAAAAGGTTGAGCGAAAATGGAAATCAGTTAATTTTAAAAAATTTGAATAAGCATATCCGGGAAGTGTTCAGATATGCCGGTTTCGATATGATATTTCAAATTCTATAATTGGATTAAAAAGACAACCAACATTTTAGCTCACAAGTTGTAATTATGATGAAGAATGATGATCATTTTTTAGTAAGGCAATGTCTGGAGGGAAACCAAACGGCCTTTGAAGGATTGGTCGATAAATATCAGAAGATTATTTACAATATGGTGTATCGATTTTGCAAAGATTTCGACGAAGCTGAAGATATTACGCAGACAGTATTTATTAAAGCCTATGAAAAGCTGAAAACATTCAATGCAAAATACAAATTTTTTAGTTGGCTTTACCGGATAGCGGTGAACGAATCATTAAACTTTTTAAAAAAGAAGAAAGATGGGAAAAATATTGATACCATTATTCAGTGTTCAGAGCAGAATCCGGAGCAGACTTATCTGCAGGTTGAGTTAAGCGAAAATATCCAGCGGTCACTGATGCAGCTTCAACCCAATTACAGAATTATTATTATTCTCAGGCATTTTGCCCATTGTTCCTATAATGAAATTTCGGAAATACTTGATATACCAGTGAGAAAGGTGAAATCGCGGCTTTATTCTGCAAGACAAATTCTGAGAGAGATATTAATCCAACGAGGTGTAATAACCCATGATTGAAGATCGATATATAGAATTAATGCATCAGGAAATCGATGGCGAGTTATCCGAAAAGGACTGCCAAAGACTTCGGAAATATTTGCAGAGCAATCCGGACGCTCAATCCTTTTACCAGGATCTGAGAAGGGCCTCCATTTTACTTTCCGAAATTCCCGAATTCGAACCTTCTCCGAACCTGAAAAAACATATCATGAATTCAGTTGATTTCAAAAAAATTCCATCCCAAAAGCAATTTTCAATTTCATTTTCCAGGCTGCGGCGTTTTTTTACAAGTCCCAATCCGAAACTGGCCTATGCGTTTGTGGTTGGCATTGTTATCGGCTTTTTGCTGACCTCAATTTTCCTGGGGGATTTTATTCAGGGAAATAAAATAGACATCTCTGAATTGTATGGTACCATTGGGCTCAAAGAATTAGAGAATTTCAGTACCCTCAAGTCAACTCCGATTGACGTATCAGATATTCACGGATATATTGATGTTAAGCAATATAGAAAGATAATTGTCTTTAAACTGGCTTTAAAATCTCCCCGGCCTTTTGACGCCCATTTGAATTATGATCCGGATTTCATGAAATTCACCAGTTTTAAACCACTCTCTCCTTCAACGGTTACACTGGAT
>JARRQT010000041.1:0-38556 GCA_037381445.1 Calditrichia bacterium | reverse complement strand
GGGGTAGTAAAATTTCGGTGACCAGTTCATCCGGTCGAAGCTGCGTCCGGTACGGTTTCAGCAGAAAATCCTGCAGAAGCAGCTTCCGCTCCCCCCGGACAGACTGTATTTTGATCTCCGCCTCATAAACCAGCAGCGGCGGCACGCTGTCCGCACAGGGCGCATTATTTACAAAATTGCCGGCCAGGGTGGCGCGGTTGCGGATCTGCATAGAACCGATGGTGCCCACCGCTTTTGCCAGCAGCGGAAATTTTTCCCTGATTGCCGGATGGTTCCGGATTTCCGAGAAGGCTGCCGCCCCGCCAATGGAGATGCCGTTCCCGGCTTCCAGGATGGCCTTCAATTCGGGCAGATGGTGAATATCCACCAATGTTTGAATGCCGGTGAAACGGGGCGCATTCTGCTGCATGCCGGCAATGATGTCGGTTCCTCCTGCCAGCGGCCGGGTTGCCGGATTTCCTTCCGAGATCAGGTCGAGCGCCTCGCGCAGAGATGCAGGTTTTACGAAATCGAAGTCGTGTCTCATAATGCGCTCCCTCTTCTGGTATCTTCGGGATAAAGTTTGCGGTTCAGCAGGATTTCTTCCAGATTCACGGGAAGATTGAAATAGCGGCGGCCCAGGGCGTTGCTGACGGCATTATTGATGGCGGCAGCAGTGAGTTCCAGCGTCGGCTCGCCCAGCGACTTGGCTCCCCAGGGCCCGTATTCATCCTTCCCTTCCACAAATACAGGTTCAATGATGCCGATGTCCTTGCTGGTGGGAAGCAGATACTGGTCAAAATTCAGTTCCCGGATATTGCCATCGTGCACGGAAAGTTCTTCCCACAAAGCATACCCGGCCCCCTGAGTGACGCCGCCGTAAACCTGTCCCCACGCTCCCAGCAGATTGATCACGGTTCCGGGATCATGCACCGCTACCACCCGGTCCACATACACTTCCCCGGTGGCAATGTTAACGCGGATTTCGGCCACCTGGCAGCCGTAAACATAGGTGAAATAGGCCGGTCCCTGCCCGACTTCTTCATCCCAGTGCACTTTGGGCCCCGCATACCATCCCACGGTGGAGAGATTGACCCCCTGATTGTAGGCCAGGGTGCACAGCTCTCCAAAGCGGATTCTCTTTCCCGAAATATGCCGTGGAAAAACCTGATGATCTTTGAAAACGAATTCGGTATCCGCGGGCAACTGCCATTCCTCCCGAAGCACATCTTCCAGACGTTGGCGGACGATGGCTGCAGCCTCGCGGGTCGCCCCGCCTCCCATCAGCGTGGCCCGCGACGCCACCGTGGGACCACTGTCCGCCACCCGGCTGGTGTCCATGTCCAGATAATAAATGTCCTCAACCGAGGTCCCGAAAACTTCCGCTGCAATAATACTGTATGTGGTCCGAAGTCCCTGACCGTTCTCCGCCAGTCCCGACAGCAGGTAGCACGATCCGTCCGGCTGCAGGGAGAGATAGGCCGCCGCCGCGTCCACCCCTTCGGCGCCCAGCGAACAGCCGCGCAGGCTCACCGCCAGACCGATTCCCTTTCGAATCGTTTTTTCCGGCTCAATAAATTGTTCCTTTTCCAGCAGCAGATTCCCGGCGTTTTTTCCCTTATACACAGGAAGCGCGGAACCCGGCCGCTCCAGCTCCTGATTCTCCGCTTTATTACGAAGCCACTGCTTTCTGAAATCGGTTTTTTCCAGCGCGGTGTCCAGCACTTTCAGAAGCGTCACATCGTGGTTCTCCAGTTTATGGCCGGTGGCTGTTTTTGCTCCCGGGGTCAGGGCATTGAGGCGGCGGATTTCATCGGGCGATTTCCCCAGCCGGAGGGCGATTTCGTCCATTATGGATTCCTGCGCGAAAATCGGCTGCGGCGAACCGAATCCCCGCATCGCCCCGGTGTATGGATTGTTGGTATAAACGCCCCGCACGTCCGTTTGGACGTGTTCAATGTCGTAGGGTCCGGTGGCCTGTACCACCGTGCGCCAGGTGACAAACGGCGTCATGGAAGAATAGGCGCCGCCATCCGCCAGAATATCTATCTTCATGGCTTTGATTTTTCCTTCCCGGCTGAAACCCACTTTGTAATGCAGGATATAGGGATGCCGCTTATAGCCCTCCAGAATGGATTCCTCCCGTGAATAACGGATTTTTACCGGTCGCCCGGTTTTCAGCGCGCCCAGAGCCGCTCGTGCCGCCAGAATATTCATGCCGTCATCCTTACCCCCAAAGGAGCCGCCCATTTCCGCCTGCTGAATACGCACCCGGGTCAGCGGCCAGCCCAGCACCGCCGCCACAATTCTGCGAGCAGTGTAGGGATTCTGAATGCTTCCGATAATATGGATGCCCCGCCGGCCTTCCAGCGGAACCGCGATCACCGCCTCTGGTTCGATGTAGGCATGCTCGATACGCTGGGTGGTGTAGGTCTGTTCGATGATCTCGTCGCTCTCGGCAAACCCCTTTTCCACATTCCCTTTACGAAGCGGATGATGAACAATCAGATTATTGGGCAAATCCGGATGAATCAACGGCGCATCCGGGTCCAGCGCTTTGCGGGGATCGGTCAGCGGCGGTAGTTCCTCATATTTCACTTCTATTTTTTCCCGCAGCTTCAGCAGCTCACGTTCCGAATCGCCCACCAGCATGGCCAGCGCATCACCGGAAGTGACTACTTTTTCAAAGGAAAACAGCGGCTGGTCTTTGCGGATCGCGCCCACCTTTTTGTCCCCGCGAATATCGCCGGCATCCACAATCGTCAGCAGGGAAAGGTGGTTCCGGATCGCGGCGTAATCGACCGATACAATCCGGGCATGCACCGCCGGAATCCGCACCATCACCCCGTATAACTGATTGGGATAATTCAGATCGTCGGTGAATTTGGCCTGGCCGGTCACCTTTTCGTAACCATCCTGGCGGACCACCGGCTTCCCGACAATCGAGAATTTTTTGTCAGACATTGAATCCTCTTCTATCAAATTTTAGGTATTATGAAAACCGCCATTCATCTTTTATTATGCACTCGCCATTCCGTTCGTGTAGGATGCAAAATAATCCTGAACAATGATGTTCATTTTTCCTTTTGTATGGCATTGAAAAGCCGGCGACCCTGCTGAAATATTTCAATTCCTGTTTTCGCGGGATCGGTCCCTGGGATGACAAAGTCCCGCATCAGGAAACTCCCGTTCTGAATGACGCTGTGCACGGGGCGCTCCAGAATTCCGTAGATGTAGTGGCCCCAGAAATTCTCAGCCAAAAACAGCGTGGGCGGAATGTAATCCCACAGGATAAAATCAGCGCGATCTCCCGGCCGCAGTCCCGGAAAATCAGGAAAATACTGATTCGCAAAGCGGAGCTGGTCGAAGTAGATTTTCTGAAACCAGCCGAACGCCGCACCGAAATCATTTTGCTGATGGCGGTACAACAGAAAAAGCTGTTTCAGGCTGCGCGCGATATTGGCATGCATGCCGTCCGTTCCGGCAAGAACGGGAATGTCAGCGGGAACGTCCGCGTAACGGGGAAGCCCAACCGCATTATTGAGATTGGAATCAGGATTATAGGCCAGCGCCGCCCCGGATTCCGCGATAATCCGGTAATCCTCCGCATCCAGATGCACGCCATGCACGACGATGGAGCGGGAATTCAGCAGATCGAAGTTCTGCAGCCGCCGGGCCAGGGAAAGACCATACTTTTCGCTGTTAACCTGCACATCGGATTTGTCTTCCGCCGCATGGATGTGTATCCCGGCCTTGTTTTCCTTCAGGGTATCCGCGGCCTTTCTCAGGGTGGCGTCCTCCAGGGTAAAGAGGGCATGCAGTCCCAGCATTCCCCTGAAATCTTTGTCCTTCGCATGCCTACGAATAAAGCTTTCGTTCTCAGCCAGGGCATCCGAGGAGGCTTCTGCCCCGTTCCGGTCCGAAGTCTCAAAACAGAGATTCCCGCGCAGACCATACTGTCGCAGGACCTCGGCGATCACATCCAGGCTGCCGCGGGTGTGGGCAGGCGAAGCATGATGATCGAAAATATAGGTGACGCCGCTGCGGATGGATTCCAGCGCCGCCATTCGGGCACTGGCTTCAATCATTTCCGCGTCCAGGGCCATATCCAATTTCCACCACAGATTCTCGAGAATGTGAATAAAATTGTCCTGGGGACCGCTTGCCGGCAGTCCCTTGGCAAGCCGGGAATAGATGTGTTCATGGAAATTGACCAGCGGAAGCGTGAGCACCCGTCCGCCTGCGTCAAGTGTCATTTCATCTTCAGCAGATTTTGATGGAATGGAATCGGGAAATGGCTTTTCCCGTATTTCAACAATTCTCCGGTTTTGAATCAGAAGATCGCCGAAGACCGGCGCAATGGAATTTTCCGTGATCCGGCAAATCCAGGCATTGGCAATGCGCATTTCAGCAGATGGTTTCAATAGATTTTCCCGTATTTTTAAGATTCATAAAATTTTAATGATTTATTCTTATCCGAATCCGCTGACCGAAACCGGACACAGCTTCCGCTTTTCCGGCAGCCTGCGCCACCACTTTTCCGCGGAGCCAGGTTCGTTCAACCCTGGCGTTAAAGGTAATTCCTTCAAAAGGCGTATATTTCCCCTTGCTGTGCATTTCCCTGGCTTTCACTGTCACGGATTCCCACAGATTCAGCAAAGCAAAATCCGCATCCGAACCTATCTGCAGGCTTCCTTTCTGCGGATACAGCCCGAAATATCTGGCCGCGTTGGCGGATAGCAAATCCACGCTCTGCTGCAGGCTCAGGCGATTCTTCAGGAATCCCTCACTAAACAGAAAGGGAACCCTGTGCTCGACTCCCGGGATCCCGCCGTACACTTGCCAGAAATCGGGAGATGATTTTTCACGTTCGGGATTGCAACCGGCATGGTCGGTGGTCACAAAAAGCAGGCTGCCGTTTCGCAGCCCTTCCCACAGCGCTTCCCGGTCAGCTTCCGTCTTCACCGGCGGAGCCGTTTTGAGAAATGCGGATATTCGGGGATTCTCAAAATCCTTCTGTGTAAAATGGAGATAGTGGGGACAGGTTTCGGCTGTCACGGGAAGTCCATCCTGTTGCGCAGCACGCACCTTTTCAAGCCCTTCTTTGCTGCTCAAATGCACGATATGCAGCCGGACGCCGGTTTCGCGGGCGATTCTGATCACGGTTTCCACCGCAGTGCTTTCCGCCAGATTGTCCCTTGCCTGGCAGTAAGCACGCCAGTCCCGGCGGTTTTCGGCCTGCAGCCGGGAACGGCGGCTGAGTACCAGATTCCTGTCCTCGGCATGCACCGCCATGGGCAAACCGGTTTTGCGTATCCAACCCGCTGCCTGCCGCATCTCTTCTGGAGTCAAATCGCCAAATGTTTCCATTCCCGATATCAGGTAAGTCTTGAATCCGGCCACCCCTGCGCCGGCCAGTTCCCGTATCTGATTCCCGATATCGCGGCCTTCTCTGAAGTCATTTCCCCGCACGCCGCCCCAGAATACATAATCCGCAAAGCTCCGGTTTTCCAGCGCGGCTGCCTTGCGCTGCAGATTTTCTGAGGTTGTTACCGGCGGCAGAGAGGTGCAGGGCATATCGATCACGGTCGTGACCCCGCCATGGACAGCAGCCAGCGACCCATGTTCAAAATCCTCGCGATCTTCAAATCCCGGTGTATTGAAATGCACATGGGAATCGACGGCGCCCGGAATAAGCAGCCAGCCGCCGGCACTGTCTTCACCCGGCCCGGCGGACGGTTCCGGCACATTATTTTCCCGCTTGAATGCCATCCAGCTCTCCCTGTCCCGGATGACGCCCCATTCAATCGGGGCGTTCAGCTTTTCTACGATCTGCCGGATACGGTCATCGAAATGAATATCGACGAGCCGCACACGGTTCTCCCCCGCGGGAATCAGGGCATTCGATAATTTTCTGATAGGCGTGTTATTCATTTTAATATTTCCAAAAACCGCTTCCGGGGCAAGCCCGCTGAATCAAATTTCGATGCCTAGCTGCTGATTGAATTTCCTGATCATCTCGTCCCATTGCGGCACGATGCTGAAGCGCTCTTTCCAGTAATCCTCCTGATACCATTGGGCATTCAAATCCTCAACATCTTTGCCCTGCTGCTCTACCCAGGTAAAGTACTTGAGATTGTGAACGGCTTTTTTGTCGTACCAGCTCAATTCCTTCATATAATCGATGCCCTGCTTTTTCACCACGCTGTTCCAGTCCAGGGCAGCCTGCTGCGCTGAATAGGCGCCCCAATCCCGGTTCATTTCCTCCAGACGGGAATAATACATTTCCACGGAATCAGTGAAAATGGTGAAAATGATATCATTTTCGTTCATCTCAAAATATTTGGCCATTTTGACGGAGGCCAGCAGGTTTGCACAGGAGGAGATTCCCAGCAGCGGCAATTGGCTGACGGTCTCTTCCGGAACACCCTGTGCGATAAGCCATTCCTGCCCTTCAGGCTCGTTAAACAGGCGCAACAGGCGCAGCGGATCCTCATCATTAATTGCCGCTACGGCGTCGGTGTTTTTCACATTATGAATCCAGGGGACGTGTTTATCGCCGATTCCCTCAATCCGGTGGCCGCCGAAACCGTTCATCAGCAGGGTGGGACATTGCAGGGCTTCGGCGCCTAGCACCTTCAGCAGCGGGAATTTCTCCCGCAGGTAGTCTCCGGCGCCGATCGTTCCGGCCGAGCCGGTGGAACTGACATAACCGCTCAGCCGCTGGTTTTCCCCGGCAATCTGATGGAAAAGCTGCTCGATGGTATAACCGGTCACTTCATAGTGCCAGATAGCATTGCCAAACTGATCGAACTGGTTCATGATGAGATATTCATCGCTTTCAGCCTCCAGCTCGTGGCATTTGTCATAAATCTCTTTCACGTTGCTTTCGCAGCCGGGTGTGGCATAGACTTCCGCCCCTTTTTCGCGCAGCCAGTCGAAGCGCTCCTGACTCATTTCTTCCGGCAGAATGGCCACGGCATGGACTCCCAATAGCGCAGAATTAAAAACACCGCCGCGGCAGTAGTTTCCGGTGCTGGGCCATACCGCTTTATGATAATCAGGATTGAATCGTCCGGTCACCATATAGGGAGCCAGGCAGCCATAGGTTGCCCCCACTTTATGAGCGCCGGTCGGGAAATGCTTGCCCACCAGCCCCACAACTCGCGCCTTGACCCCCGTAATCTCCGAAGGGATCTCGAGGAAATTGATGCCGCCGATTCTTCCGGTAGCGGGATCATTCCGCCAGTTGATACGAAACAGATTCAGGGGATGGAGATCCTGAAAAGTGATGCCTTCCAGTTTTTTCTGAATTCTATCCGGAATGCTTTCCGGTTTCTTCATCTGCTCGAAGGTTGGTAAAATAATCTGCTTTTCGCGGCAGCGCTGCAGAGTTCGCTGCAGGAAATCTTCATTTTCAACTTTCCACGTCCAATTTTCCATATTGACTCCTGTTGTCCGGTTACGGACCAATTCATCTTTGATTGAATTTGCCAAAGTTAATAAGTTGTCCAACGTATCGAGGAATAACCGGGAAATAGCCCGGGCTGATTATTTCAGGAATGATTTTGTGTGATTGGATAAAAAAGGATGATATACTTCAGTCCTTTTGAAGGCGGTTTTTTAAAATATTCCTGAATTCCTCTGAAATTTAATTGCATTAAAAACGCTTCATCCATAATATAAATAGTAAATTGAAAGTTGCAATAAAAAATAAATCTTCCTGGCGAGGCGTGCCGCCAGATGAATACGGCGGTGCGGATTACAATATTGAATCATCCAACCTTCTAATTTTTTGGAGAAAAAGATATGGCAGATTTGGTTATCACCGAGAGAATTCATGATATTGCGATACTGACACTGAATCGTCCCGATAAAAGGAATGCGCTCAGCCCCGAACTTGTGCAGGCATTGAAGATAGCGGTAGATGTAATCGCAGAAGATGAATCAGTGAGGGCCGTCATACTTACCGGAGCGGGAAAGGCCTTTTGCGCCGGCGCGGACCTCGCCTACCTTCAGAAATTGAGTCAGTTCAGCGAAAAGCAAAATCTGGAGGATTCGCGCAGTCTGTCAGAATTATTCGAAAAAATGTATAGACTGCCCAAATTGACCATCGCCATGGCAAATGGTCCGGCACTGGCCGGCGGGTGTGGGCTGGCCATGTGCTGCGACTACATCATGGCGGACCGGAATAATTCGCGGTTCGGATTTACCGAGGTCCGGATCGGGTTCATACCTGCCATTGTCATGAACTTTCTTATTCGAAAAATTCCGCTGAATGCCGCCTTCCACCTGGCTGTGAGCGGCGAGATCCTTTCCGCAGAGGAAGCCTTAAAGGCAGGTATTGTCAATGAAATTATCGAAGAAAAAGAATTGCATGGAAAGACGCTTCAATATGTGGAAGACCTGCTGAATCAGAACAGCATTTCGGCCATGATACAAACCAAACAGCTCTTTCAACATCTGCTGGATGTGCCTTTACAGGAAGGGCTGGAGCTAGCTGCTTCTGCGAATGTAATGAGCCGCAAGACCGAAGATTGTCAAAGGGGACTGAAGGCTTTTTTAAATAAAGAAAAAATCCGCTGGCGCGAATAAACAGTTTCAGTGATGAAAAGAATTATTTCCCCAGTGAATTACTCTTTTCCGGCTTCCTGCAATTTCTTCAGTTCTTTCTCAATATCGAGCATCAGGTTTTTGTAAACACCCTCGCGGATCACTCTCATTTCACCGCTCTGAAGCAGATTATTGAGAGCTTTCAGCACCTTGTTGATGAACTCCACTGTCCGCCTGGAAAAATCCTTCAGTCTTGCCGCATCCTGCGGCTTATTTACATTCATCACCTGCACCATTGAATACAGGGGGGTCAGAGAATTATTGATATGATGGCTCAAGGTTACCAGTATCTGCTGGACCTGTTTCAGGGCCTTCAGCTGGTTTTCTTTTTCTTTCAGCTGATTTTGCAGATCCAGCATTCTTTGAATGGAACGCATTTTCAATTGGAGTTCCGGCGTAGTGTAAGGAACAAAAATGAATTCGTCAGCTCCCAATTCGAAAGCGATGAGCTGCTGAACAACCAGATCTTTCCTCACAATGCAGATAAGCGGAAAGTAGCGAAGCGTGGAGTCCTTTTTAATTATCTCGCAGAGCTCGGTCGCCTTATTTTCTTCGCTATCCAGATCAAGAATGATCATTTTATAATTGGGATTTTGGTAAAGCCTGGTAACCGCCTGATCATAATTTTGGAGGAGATCAACCTGAAAGCCTTCATGATTCAGGTCCCGGATGAAAGAATCGGAAATATCCGCGTTTTGTGTGATGAGTAAAATCATTTTATATCCTGTGCCAAATTAAAACTTTCCATATTCTGATACATTGTCCCTATTCAAATCGCCTCCTGCAAAATAATATGTAATGGCAAGTATACAAGGCGACAGGTATTTCAATTTGATAGGCATCAATCTATGCAATTTTAAAAATTTATGAGGCGCTGTTACGACGCGCTTTCTGTGAAACTCACCGTTTATATTTTTGTTAAAACAGATGTTCGCAACATCAAAATAGGAGTGATGATGCATGGCACCCAAAATAATAATCACAGGTGCATCCGGATTTATCGGAACGGCACTTTCATCATTACTGCACGAAAAAGGCTACGATGTCTATGCTCTATCCCGGCATCCGGGAAGCGCCGAGGGATTGAATAAGAATGAGATCAAAATAGTAGGATGGGACGGCCGGTCCGCAAGGGGCTGGGGGGAACACGCAGATGGTGCCCTGGCAATCATCAATCTGGCCGGTGACAATATTGCCTCGGGAATATGGACCAATAAGAAAAAGAAAAGAATTCTGGAAAGCCGCCTTCAGGTTGGCGAGGCTGTCAGTCAGGCAATCAATAAAGCACGGCAGAAGCCGCAGGTTCTGATCCAGGCGTCGGCAATTGGTTTTTATGGTTCCAGAGGGGATGAGATACTGGATGAAACCTCGCCGGCCGGGAACGGCTTTTTAGCGGAGGTTACAGAGAATTGGGAACGATCCGTGCGTCTGGATAAGAATGGTCCCACCCGAAAAGTCATTATTCGAATCGGAATTGTGTTGGGGAAAAACGGCGGGCTGCTTTCCCGGGTTGTTGTCCCTTTCAAACTCTTTGTCGGAGGACACATGGGCAGCGGCAGGCAATGGTTTTCCTGGATTCACCTGGAGGATTTAACCCGTGCCATATTGTTCCTCATCGAACAACAGGAATTAAGCGGAACATTTAATCTAACCGCCCCGGAACCCATTAAATCGAATGAATTCTATCAATTGGTCGGAAAGCAGCTGAACCGTCCGAGCTGGTTTCATCTTCCGGCCTCGCTATTGAGGCTGGCACTGGGAGATATGGCGAAAGAGATGCTGTTACCCAGTCAGCGGGTGCTGCCCAGAAATTTAACCCAGGCGGGCTATCAGTTTATATATTCGGGCGCAAATAAGGCGCTCGAACAAATCCTGAAGGGTTAAACAGCCAAATTAAATATTGACGGGATAAGGTATTCTGCTTCGAATGGTATCGAAAAAGTTATGACATTAAGATAAGCGGCCTGATCCAAAGCTGAAAAATCTGGCAAAACGATTTTTATTTTCTCTGGTCGTCAATATCTCAGGGCCAGAGAAATTTGTACATACCGTTTTTTAAGATAATAGTATTTAAAGCCGCTGGTATCAAAAATATTATAGCCGGAGACCTGGAAATCAAGCTCGGCATCCTTAAAGGGAACCTTAAAGCCGGTAGAAAAATCCATATCGGAAAAAGGAGTAATGTTTTCAGTCTGAAGAACATTATCTGAGTCATAGTACCAGGCAATACTGGTTCCCTCATAAAAGAATGTGGAGGTAAAATAGAATCCGAAAGGAGCGTAATAACCCAGATGGAGACTTAAATTTTTCTTCGGCTTGTAGGAATAGAGCAACGGATTGGTCAGATCCAACTGGATAAAGGCAGCTGTCATGGTGAACCATTTAAAAAGTTCATTAAATTTCAGAGAAGTCTCAATACCTCTCGTCACGTTGCTTCCAATTTGCGTTGTAGATATCATATCATCGTAAGGCCTGGAAAGTAATTTGTTGTAAACGGTTCTGGTAAATAAAGCGCATGAAAAATCAAGGTTACGATAATACATCGTCTTCGGGAAATATTTCAAAGAAATCCCCAACTCTGCCGCGTTATTATATTCCGGTTTTAATTTATCTGTACTGACTTCGTCGCCGGAGAAATCGACAAGATCGCGAACATAGGCATTTTCCCGGAGTGAAGGATATTTTACATTTTTTCCATAATTAAAATACGGAGACAAAGTCCATTGTTCCATGGTGTAATTCAGCTGAGCCCCCAACATCGGAGAAACATCCCTGTGCCCTGAAGCGACAAAATCAGTTCTTAAACCCAAATATGTTTTCCACGATAATATGGGCAGGTTCTTCAACTCATCCTGGAATGATATGACCCCGGCAACACTGGCCCTGTTATCATATATAAAACCATGATACAGTTCGCTTTGCCAATTAAGGTCTTTGACATTTGATTTATTTAACAATTCATCGTGGAAGTATTCGGAAAGAAGCTGGATATCGACGGTTTTAAATGATATTTTTTTGGCAAACTTGAAATTGGTCTGATTAGTGGAATAGGAACTGTTATATTCGGAACTCCCCTGCGGACGCCGTAAAATATTGTCTTTCCCATAGAGATAATCAACACTGATATCAAAATCTTTTAGTCCCAGGATTTCTCCTTTATAGGAAGTTGATATCAAGTAGTTTTTATAATTGCTTTGCCATAGCGGCTTTTCGTAATCAAGCAGGTATTCAATAAAATGCCCGCTGAACTGCCCACTCCGGTTGAAATAAGAAAGATTAACCATATGATTCTGCTTGGAACTGGTAATGGCGTTATTTGTTGTTTTTTCCGAAAAGCGCTCGTTGGGGAAATATTCAATTTGAGGTGCCAGGGAGTTCGCCTGACCGAAATAGCTGAGAATCAGACGTTTCCTGAGGGGCAAAGTAATATTGCCAATGAGATACTGGCTGTCAAAACTCCCCATCTTCCCCTTGATATAAATACTGGGTTCGGTTTCCTGCCGGGTTGTAATATTCACAACCCCACCAAAAGCTCCCTGACCCAGAAGCGCCGAATTTCCTCCTTTTAATACTTCCAGGGTTTCAATACTCTCAACGGGAATAATGGAGAGATCAGCTGCATTATCCGATCTTACGTTATTGATCAGAATCCCATCCAGATAAACATTGACTTCATTTGCGTCACTGCCTCGTATTTGAATTTGTCTGCCATCAAGATCGTTTCCTTCTATCCGTATTGCGGGCAAGGGCTTCAGAATATCACTAATTTCACTGCTACCATAATCTTCGATTTCCTTCAGCTCAACAGTACTTTTTGCCATAGGGATATCTTGCTTGCTGATATCAATCTTGTCAGCACTAACCACTATTTCATCACCTAAATCCAGACTTTTGGACTTGAGAAAAATGATTGACCCATTCCTGAAATCCTTCAATAAGGTACGGTAGGTCTGGTATCCCAAATAGCTTACGGTCAGGGTATCTTCCGGCGGGACTTCCTTGCAACGAAACAAAAAATTTCCGTTTTTTTCCGTAACAGTACCGCAGCGGCTCTCAGAAAGATAAACATCGGTTCCCTGAAGCGGCTCCCTGGTGTAGAAATCAATTACTTTACCGTGAATGCGCAAGTCCTGGGAATAAACAGAGCCGAGAAGAAATAATAAAAAAATGAAAAATGTGCTGATTTTTGTCATATCGTCTGAATCTCGTATTTAATTAGTAGGATCAAATAAAAAGCTATCAGGGATCGTCTTGGGCGTATTTCTTATCAGGGAATGAACATGCCCTTCGTAATCGGTCGCCTGCATGGTATAGGTTTCAATAGAAAGGATATATTGAGTCTGGTAGGCGGAAGGTATAATCGCCTGAAAGAAACCGGTATTATTATCCTCTGTCTTTACCAATTGCAGTGGAAATGTGAGAAAAAATGATTTGGGAGTATGCGGGATTATATAATAGAACGATGCTTTTACTTCTCTGATATCCGCCACTCCCTGGTAATCAACAACAATCGCCTGGCAGTACCATCTGTAATCGTTGTAAACAATTACATTTTGTTTTATGATTGGAGCTGCATAGAATAATTTGAAATCCAATCTGGTTGGTTCCGGATATATAACAACGGAGGTTCTCAGTGTTTCATAATTCGGTGCGGAAATGACGATATCCACAGGATTATCCCGCTGTTCATTGGTCCCCATGAAAAACTGAAGCAGATATCCTCCAAAATTATCGGTTCTCGTTTTTTGAGCGCCAATTTGAACCAGCGCGTCCTTCACAGATTCGCCCGTATAAATGTTCTCAATTTTGCCGGAGACCTTCACGGTGTTATCAGGGGGTTCAACATCATAATTATATCCGGTAAATTTTTCACAACCAAATAGCAGCAAAATTATTGGAAAAAACAGGTAAGAAATTATTGTTCTTCTTAAAGCCATTCCGGTGTATCCCAATTTTTTTATAAAAATATGTACTAAAACCAGAAATTACAATAGTAATTTTGAATAAGAGAAAAACAGAAATTATATCTTTTAATTATGGTAATATTTAAACAGCGGGCATGTAAAAACATGCAGGAAGATTATGGGTCTGGGATGGAAGATCAGTCATCCACCTGTGTTATCCAGGCATCCTGGTACCCGGCTTTTTGAATAATATCAAGGTGATTTCGCGCTTCCTCTTCATTGGTATATTTGCCCGCCAATACCTTCCACAAATTTCCCTGTCGGATGTACCAAATCTCTTCCTTCAATTCACCGGCAAAACGGCGAGCCAGCTCTGCTGCTTTTTCCGGGCTGTTGGTTACAAATAATTGAATGGAATAAAAAAATCCTTCGCCGGTTAAATCATTGTCGTTCTCTTGCTCTATTGGTGTAGTTTCTGATCTTTCTTTTGAAACATGGATGGTTGTCTGCACGATCCAGGCATTGCTGATGCCCGCAAACCGCAGGCGGTCCAGCATTTTTTCAGCTTCCAGCCGCTGAATAAAATTTCCAACCTGCACCTTATAAAGCCCGCCAGTAGTATCTATATATACGGAATCCAAACCCAGTGCCTTTACCTGATAGGCTACTTCTTCACTTCGGTTTTGGTTGGTGCCCGCAAAAGCCTGAACCCTCAAACCGTTTTTTTCCACATACGGCCTGGCTTCAATTCTTTTCTGATAATCTCCCGAATCTGTTAGAGTGATGCTTTCATCGGCATAATCACGGACCATTTGCAGAAAATTCTTTTTCCACAAATAATCCTTCAATTTGCCGGAAATCTGGGCATTCCCGGATAGTGGCAAAGTAACAATAAAGAATAATATGATCGAGATAATACCGATACTGGACAATCTTCGCATGGTGTTCAATAAATTTTTCCCAATTTTAAAGCGGGATAATAAAAACTCAAAATATCTTTATAATTCTTCCCCTCCAGAGATTGCCCTATGGCCCCCCACTGGCACATTCCCCTTCCATGTCCAAATCCGGCGCCAATGACATAGAACCGATCCGTATATCGGGGAGATTTTTTCAGAAAAAAGAGGTTGCTGGGCAGAATCCGGCTCTTATCACCCGACAACACAACCCTCATTTGCCATTCATTCAGCAAAATGCTGTGATCATTCAATTTAATGAGAAGCTGTTTTATTCTGCCCGAGGCCAGCCGCGATCTGACCTGAATGCTCATCTCAAATCCATTTTCTGCCAGAGCCGCAGCTTTCTCTCCCGACAATTTCCCAGCCTTAACCAGATTCTTCAAAATCGTCCGGGTCGATAAAGGCTCCACCCAGCGATACAGCGGAGAAGCGCTGCAATTGACAGAGTCACCTGAGACATCATTGATTATTCCGGTGTGATTGTCATTTCCGTAATCATCTTTCAGTTCAAGGATACCTCCACAGGTGGAGTGAAACTGAGTCTCCACAATTCTGCCATTGGCCTCTTTCAAAATGGTTCCGAGAGTCTTATCCACCGCTTCATCCGATAAAGCGGAATGTCCTTTTAATCCCATATAAACCTGATCCCGTGAATCGGCAAAAACATCATAGTCAGCCGCGGCGGGATGTTCCAGATGATACAGGGCATAAGTTCGGGCAGCAATGCACTGGGCCTTTACCGCTTCTTTGTAATCCTCTGAATTGCTAGGAATCTCCCGAGGAACAACGCCTTTCAGGTAATCCGTCATGGGCAGAACATTGACAACCGCTACCCTGGAATTTTCTTTTCTGAAGGAAATCTCTCCCGAATAGGGAACACCATTCCAGACAAATTTTCCGCCGTCTGCGGGGATAAAGTCAATAGATTGAAAATGTGTATATGAGAACCATCGCTGGGAACTGCTGAAAACAAGTTTTTGATTAGAATAGGAGACCCCGAATTCGCCGGAAGAAGCATCCAGTATATAGGTGGCTTCCTCGCTTTTGAGTTCGTATTTGCCTTCGAAAGAGAGTGTTCCGGAAGAAAGGTTATCATCCAGGGCCACCCGGACAGGCGGGACCCGGGAGGGCAGTCCTTCCGGGGATGGCCTGCGGAACTGCCGGGCGCATCCGCTGAAAAGAATGATCGCCCCAAAAATAAAAAATGCCGCCCACCGGGACAAAATGCGGGCGGTATTATTCAAACCCTTAATTCGCAAAAAAGAAAAACCTGCCAATATTTTACCATCCAAATCCTACAATGCTGACCCCAAGCCGAACACCCAGACCGGATATATTTAGCTGGTCCCAGGTGGGAAGCCCCAATTCATTTTTGGTCTGATTCCTCTTAACAATGGCGTCATTATAAAAAATATCCGCGAAAAAGTTGGCTGAGGAACTGATTTCAAAACCTACGCCGCCGCTTAACTGCCAGCCGAATCCGTTGAAGAAGCGGGTCTGGTGAATTTTATCCACATAGTTGTCTTCGCTGTTCCATAACAATTCCCATCCCAGACCCGCCGAAGCGCGGGCATAAAGCGGGCTTCGATATCCAAGCGGATGTTCATAATTCAGTTTCACAAAAACAGGAACTATTCGTGTTTTGAAATCCATTTCGAGTTGCACTGTTTCGATTGTCTCATTATTTCCGGTTTGAGAGCGGTCTATTGTGGTTTGCTTTCGATAGCCTTTTTGAAAATAATTCAGTTCCAGGCTCCAGCTCAGGCTCTCATCGATCATGCGTCCCACGTTAAAACCAAAAATGTAGCCTCCCTCAGCCGCTTTGGGATTCAGATATCCCACTTTAAATTCGGTAAAAGGGGCCCGCGCAAATCCGGAAATACTAAAGGCAAGCAGCAGCAATAAAACAATAGACGTTTTTTTCATTTAGAACCTCCTCATTATTCTGGATAGAATTTAAATTTCCCCGGCCGCAAATGCAATGAATATTCCCTTTTACATGATTCCAGAGACAATCCGATGTTTCTGATTTTATTTTGATATGGGAATTTTGGCTTGTGTCCGGGCCCCCTTTTTTATTTACAGTGGAACACTTGCTTTTTATTTCAATAGGATTAAGCATTAAGAGGTGCGGTTTTTTTGTAATAAATATATTGATTGATTGTATTTTATATTTTCGATATTAAAAACAATTTG
Source organism: Calditrichia bacterium (assembly GCA_037381445.1). GTDB lineage: Bacteria > Calditrichota > Calditrichia > RBG-13-44-9 > RBG-13-44-9 > JARRQT01. The sequence continues at coordinate 21,905 of JARRQT010000041.1, read as the reverse complement.
CAATTCATAGAATTGAATATTAAAATTCCTTGAAATAATTATAAAAACAGAGCTTTAACAATGTTGATAACAGACACTTTATTTTATATCAAATTGCGAATAATAAAAATAAATATAGAAAAGGCACATAGGTGTATGAATGGAGTACAAATGGGTATTACAAGGCGATTATGATGAGGAAAAGATAGAAGAAATAGCCGCAGAATTAGCGGTGCCTGCTGTACTGGCGCGTATATTGCTCAACCGCCAGATCAGTTCCTTCGATAAGGCCCACATTTATTTCCGTCCGGATCTGGAAAATTTGCACGATCCGTATCTCATGAAAGACATGGACAAGGCGGTAGACCGTGTTTTTCAGGCCCTGCATACCGGAGAGAAAATTCTGGTATATGGTGATTACGACGTGGACGGCGTTTCTGCGGCTTCTCTGCTCTATCTGGTGCTTTCCAAAATGGTGGGATCAAAAGTATCCTACTACATTCCCGACCGGATGACCGAAGGCTATGGTCTTTCGGATAAAGGTATCCGGGAGGCGGCTGGAAAAGGAATTTCTTTAATCATAACGGTGGATTGCGGCATTACCGCAGTGGATGAAATCCGTCTCGCCAATGAACTGGGGATGGATACGGTAGTATGCGATCACCATCAGCCGGGGGAAGAACTTCCGCCAGCCGTAGCCCTGCTGGATCCCAAAATCCCCGAATGTCCCTATCCCTTTAAAGAATTGGCAGGGGTAGGCGTAGGATTTAAGCTATTGCAGGGCCTGTATAAAAAACTAAATCTGCCCGAGGCCGAGCTGGACAATTATCTGGATCTGGTTGCTATCGGAAGCTGCGCGGATATTGTTCCGTTGGTTGATGAGAACCGCATTCTGGTAAGGCATGGTCTGGATAAAATCAACTACAATCCGCGATATGGGGTGAAGGCTTTGCTGGAATCGTCCGGCATAAGCAACCGGGAAATCACTGTCGGTCTCATCGTCTTTGTTTTCGCTCCTCGCATCAATGCAGTCGGACGGCTGGGAGACGCCCGGCGGGCTGTTCAAATGCTGACTTCGCAAACATTGCAGAAAGCCCGCTCACTGGCCCGTGAACTGGAAAAGGAAAACAAACTGAGACGCAATATTGACGAGATAACCTACAAGGAAGCGGAAGAGATCGTAAATACAAAATTCGATCTTGACAACGACAAGGCCTTCGTCCTGTATAAACGGGACTGGCATCCGGGCGTTATTGGAATCGTTGCCTCGCGCATGGTGGAGAAATTCTACCGGCCTACCATAATGATATCCGTCGTCGACGGGATCGGCAAAGGGAGCGCCCGCAGCATCTCAAATTTCAACATCTACCAGGCGATAAAGGACTGCTCGCATTTGCTGAGCGGCTACGGCGGCCATAAATACGCAGCCGGTTTGACAATCAATGAAGAAAAAATCCCCGAATTCGTTGAATGTTTTAAAAAGGTGGCAGCGGCTCAGATCCAGCCGGAAGACATGGTTCCCTCGCTGCACATCGATTCCGAAATTGAATTCAGAGATTTCACGCCTCGTTTTATCCGTCTCCTCAAACTTTTGGGGCCATTCGGTCCGTCAAATATGCGCCCTGTTTTTGTGAGCCGGAACCTCAGATTGTCCGGTAATCCAAGCATTGTGGGCACCAACCACCTCCGCCTGAAACTTGAGCAGGATGGTGTGGTATTGGATGCGATCGGATTTAACATGGGGGATTACCTGAACATCGTCGAAAAGAACAACGGCGTTGTTGACTGCGCCTACGTCATTGAAGAAAATAAATGGAACGGACATACCCAGCTCCAGCTCCGTTTAAAGGATTTACGATAATCAACAAATAATCTTCAGAGTTTTTTATGAAAGAATTTTTTGAAAATTTAAAGAAAATAAGGGAAAAAAAGAATTTAAGTCTGGAGGACATATCAGGAAGAAGCCATCTCTCTCTGAAATACCTTGAGGACATCGAAAATGGGAAACTGGAAGAACTGCCCCAGGGTTATGACCGGATTTTTTTCAAACGATATCTGAAAGAGATCGGCGAAGACAAAGAGGATGTCTGGAGAGATTTTAACCTGTTTTTCGGAACTGGTCCGCTGGAAAATGAGAAAGTGCCCTATTCCTCCGATATTCCGGTAGAGAATAAAATGGAAGAGGCAGATCGGGAGGATGACCCGCCGAAGGAAGAAAAACCATCTCTCCTGCAGGAACTCACCCTGCGATGGAATCTTGATAAATTGCATAAATACTTTTGGATTGCATTAACCGCCGTTGTACTGGGAATCGTCGGTTTCTTCGCATACCGGCAATTCATTTTTGTCAAGAATAACCAGTTGACCGTCAAAGAAATCACCATATCCGATCTCATAGAAGAGATGCAGCGGCAGGACAGTTTGGCAACCCCTAAAATGTCCCAGAACACATCGGTGACTGCCGGAAATAAGGGGGTCGTGAATGTCCAGCTTCGCGCGTTGCAGCGGACCTGGATACGTGAGATCCGCGACAAAGAAGATACCACAGACTATATCATGCCTCCCGGCTTGACGCGAAAAATTGACGCGCAGCAGTCCGTTCAGTTAATGCTGGGACGTGCGGACGGCGTGGATATCAATCTGAACGGACAGGACCTGGGTACGATGGGCAGCGCCGATGAAATTGTGCTCAAGCTGACCCTTACCGGCGACGGCGTCGCCGAAAAGCGAATAAAAAAATCGTCCAAACCGACTGTAACAAATGATACCACAACCGTCACTTCCGCACACAACAGCGCGCCAGCCGATACATCCGGTGTCCATGAAGGGGGGCAAATTTTATGAAATTTTTCAGACTTTCGGTTTTGCTTATTTTGATAATTATTCCAGCCATAATGGCTCAAAATGACAGTACAGAGGCCCGCTTCAAAATCGAGCAATATAAAGGCAAAGACATTTTGGTGGGCCAGGTGACACCGCAGGATATCTGGGAAAACATACCGGACTGGAAGCAGGCATATGATGAATTTCAGCCGGATAGCGCAGTCGTGCGGAAGTTCACGGCAATTTCGGATGATTACACTATCGTTTGCGTGTTTGGAACCTGGTGTCCGGACTCCAAAGCCGGCGTGCCGGAATTTATCAAAACCCTGGAAGCTGCGGACAATCCCCATCTGAAGCTGGAATTATTCGCAGTAGATCGTCAAAAAAATGACCCGGACGATTCCGCCGCCAAGTATGATGTCGAACGGGTCCCCACTTTCGTGATTTTCCGGGAGGGGAAGGAAATCGGCCGGATGGTTGAAACGCCGCTCCGGTCCTTTGAAGAAGATTTCCTACAACTGATACAGGAAGCGAAAATGCAGCAAAATTGATAGTGCTGTGACCAATCCCATAGCACGGGCAATACAAAGCTGATATTTGCACGGCCTAGCGAACAATTTCGCCGAAACAAATTCAAAATTCAAGCAGAGGGAAATTTACTATTCATCTTTTAAAATATTTGCTGTTAGTAATCATTTCATTGTTTTTTACGATCCCATTGCAGGCTTCCGATGTTGCGGCGGAGGATTCATTAAATCCCTCAAAATGTATTGAAGCGTTGCACGCTGGTGTGGCAAGCGCGGACATCCATGCCTCGCAGGTGGGCGTTGAAATCATGAAGGCCGGAGGAAACGCCGCTGATGCGGCCACTGCGGTGGCAATGGCGCTGGCCGTGGTCTATCCTCAGGCGGGGAATCTTGGCGGCGGAGGCTTTCTGCTCTATCGGCAGGATTCAGGGAAAATATACGCTCTTGACTTCCGTGAAACGGCACCCGCTTTATCCGGCAGAAATATGTATCTGGATTCCCTGGGCAATCTGCAATCTGATAAAAGCCTGGTTGGGGGATTGGCTGTGGGAGTGCCGGGAACAGTGAAGGGATTTTATCAATTCCACCGGAAATTCGGCGCTCTCCCCTGGTCAGCGGTTTTGGAACCGGCAATTCACCTGGCCGAAGACGGATTTATTGTGAATGAATTTTTGGCGGAAAGACTGGAGGCGGCGGCGCCCGAATTTAAAAAATTTCCTCCTTCTGCGGCTGTATTCCTGCCGGGTGGAACACCGCTAAAGGCAGGCGAACGGCTGTATCAGAAAGAACTGGCTCGAAGCCTGAAAGCCATCGCGATCCACGGGGACCAGGCTTTCTATGATGGCGAAATTGCCAGGGAAATTGTGAAATCCACAGAACAATTCGGCGGCATTATCTCTCTGCAAGACCTGGAAAACTACCAGGCCGTAGAGAGGGAACCGATTATTATCGATTACTCGGGATATAATATTATTTCATTTCCTCCCCCGTCCTCGGGAGGGGTGGTACTGGCGGGCATCTTGAACAGCCTTTCCGATATCGATTTCAGCAGGTTTCCATTCCATTCGCCCCAGCAAATTGCCCTGTTTACCGATCTGGAAAAACGGTATTTTGCCATCCGCAACCAGTTGCTGGGTGATCCCGGCTATGTTGGGATGCCACTGGACAAATTGTTGTCTCCCGAGTTTGCGAAATCCGTTCTGGCCCGGATTAATTACAAAAATCCCGAACCGGCAAGTGAAATATCCGCAGCCGGCCTCTTGGATCATGAAAGCAGGGAGACGACTCATTTCTCCGTCGTGGATTCTCTGTCGAATGCTGTCTCGGTAACATATACCCTGAACGGCAATTTCGGCAGTAAACTGGTCGCCGGTTCAACCGGAATTCTTCTGAATAATGAAATGGATGATTTTGCAGCAAAGCCCGGCAGTCCGAACATGTTCGGACTGGTGCAGGGAGAGGCAAATAGTATAGCGCCCGGCAAGAGAATGCTGAGTTCCATGTCCCCGGTTATCTTAACAGAGAACAATCAGCTGATCGGCGCGCTGGGTTCGCCCGGCGGTCCGACCATCATTACCACCGTTCTGCAGGTGCTGGTGAATCTGATCAATTATCACATGCCCCTGCCGCAGGCTGTTGGGGCCGGCCGTACTCACGACCAGTGGCTGCCCGATTCTGTTTATTATGAGAGCGGAAAGTTTGAAAACCAAACTTTAAATGTGCTGGAACACTGGGGGTATAATTTGGTAAAACGTGAGAATCTTGGGGATGTGCAGGCTTTTTGGAGGGATAATAAATCCGGCTGGCAGGTTTGTTCGGATCCCCGGGGAAACGGTTTCCCTAAAGGGTATTAAGGAGCCGGAAAATGAAAAACAGTTCAGCAGACGATACGCATAAAAAGGAAGAGACAAGAAAGATGGTTGAGACCTACTACAAGAAGATCATGAGGATTGTTGAGTACTACGTGCTCTTGTCCTTCATTCTTATCACCTTTGTTCCCCTCTTAAATTNGATTTCCTCTTTTAATTCTGTTGTTTGTGGTGAGTATGGTAAAAGAGCCGGTTTTGAGCTTTTTCACAAAAATTTTGGAAAAATAGAAATCTGACTACCCGCTTCCGGAATCATCACCATTGGCCGGTTAAAACAATTTGCCTACATATCGCCTGATTGTCCGGCCGGCATCTTTCAAGATAGCAGCAGACGGTTCGATTATTAAATTAGGTTGAATATTATTTCGGAGACTGTTTTTGATTCGCTTTACAGAAAAACGCTTGCAGGAAATTGCCGCGAATGCCGAAGGAAAGAAAATCATCGTCTTTGGCGATTTGATGGTGGATGAATATTTGTGGGGGGAAGTCTCCCGCCTGTCGCCGGAAGCGCCGGTGCCCATCATTAATATCGCTTCCGAACAACTGCGCTTTGGAGGCGCGGCCAACGTCGCCTACAACCTGGTAGGACTAAAGGCTACCCCGGTACTCACCGGGGTTGTGGGAAACGACCGGATGGGCAGTGTGTTTCTGGATATGCTCCGGGAAAACAATCTGCCATCGGATGGAATCGTTGTTTCCGATGACCGTCCCACCACCGTAAAAACACGCATAATCGGAAATAATCAGCACGTGGCGCGGGTCGATAAGGAATCGGTTTTACCGCTCCCAAATTCTGTGCAGGAAAAACTGTTCGATATTTTTGTTTCCCTCATTGATGACGTTTCCGCAATCATTATTCAGGATTATAATAAAGGAGTGGCGGTCCCGCCGCTGGTGGAACATATCACCGATCTGGCCAACCGGCACGGTAGATATGTGACCGTCGATCCTAAATTCGAAAATTTCTTCTCTTTTAAAAATGTTACCCTGTTCAAACCCAACACAAAAGAGGCCGAGGAGGCGCTGGCCATTCGAATCCGGGATGAGGCGGATGTGAAGAACGCCGGCGCGGATCTGCTCCGTTCCCTCAATTCCAGGGCCGTGCTGATCACCCGCGGTTCCAGGGGAATGGCATTGTTCGAACAGGGAGAGGAACCGGCATTTCTGGATACCCGCGCCCGCAAGGTCGCCGATGTGTCCGGTGCCGGGGATACGGTGATTGCCACACTGACCTATGCGTTGTGCGGCGGCGCCACTATGAAGGAGGCCGTCACACTTTCCAATTACGCGGCCGGGCTGGTTTGCGAAGAAGTGGGCGTTGTGCCCGTAGACCTGGAGCGGCTGATGACATCAATTCTGAAAAGTCAGAATTCAGTGAATAAATGAGCACTAGGGTATCATGGCGTCGGCTTCTCACTGCTTCTGATGATTCGTTTTAAAAATGATCCGGGAATTTCCGAATTCACGGATGGTTTTCTCTTTTTCAAGCTTTTCAAATTAAAATCCGGGAATCCGTTCTTCTCCCGGAAATTCAGGATATGGTTGTTTTTGATTTTATAGGATTTTAACTGCTGGTTTAATAATTTCTTCTTTCGGTACTGAAAACGGATTACCGGGAAAATGATAAAGGAAAAAATTAAAACGCTTCCTCAGCTGGTTAGCATCCGGCAGGATTTTCGCGAAAAGCACAAAAAAGTGGTTTTCACCAACGGCATATTCGACATTCTCCATCGCGGGCATGTGGAATATCTTGAGAAAGCGCGCTCCCTGGGCGACGTCCTGATGCTTGGTCTGAACAGCGATTTTTCGGCCAGGAAACTGAAAAGCCCGGGCCGCCCGCTCATGGATCAGGAAGACCGAGCGGTGGTACTGGCGGCGCTGGAATCCGTGGATTACGTCTGCCTGTTCGATGAGGAAACGCCGGCGGAAACGATCGCTGCACTGGTTCCTGATGTGCTGGTGAAAGGCGGCGATTACAGGATTGAAGAGATTGTCGGGCGGGAGGTTGTCTGGGCTAACGGCGGGGAGGTTGTTCCCATTCCGCTCACACCAGGCCGCTCCACCTCCGATTTCATCCGGAAGGTTGTTGAACTTGTTAAGAAAGGAATATTGTCTGTATGAAGTACGGTTTTATCTTGCTGGTTACGATTTTACTATTTTCATCCTGTGCCGGTTTGAAGAGCAATAAAAAACCGGCCCCTGCACCGGAACAGAATATTTCTGCTCAGGAAAAAAATTCGCCGCTGGACCAGGCGCTGTCTTTCGTCCAACTGGCGAAGGAAGCCGAACAAATAGCCGATACGATGGGAGCCGATTACTATTATGGGAAGGCAATGGATATTGTTGGTGATCTGCAGAAACAGGATATCCAGACACTGGATTCTATCTCTTTGGGCACCCTGGAAAATATTTCGCTGGAATATGCAAGATATCTCGAACGCATGAATGGTATTGAAAATGATACCCTCAGCGCCGCCAATGTCCTGCAGGCGCTTTCGGATATGGAAGACAGTCTTGCCGCGCGGGAAAATGACAGCACGTTGGTTTCCATCCCCGACGTTATCGAGGATGAAGAACAGCTGGCAATCCCCCTGGTTCTGAACCAGAAAGTGGAAAATGCCATCAAATATTTCCAGAGCAGAGGCCGCAGAGTGTTCACAAAATGGCTGCAGCGGGCCGGGAAATACAGAAACCTGGCAAAAGAGATTCTAAATGAAGAGCAGGTGCCGGAGGAACTTTATTACCTTGCCATGATCGAAAGCGGATTCAACCCCTATGCCAATTCCTATGCCAGAGCGGTAGGCATGTGGCAATTTATCTACAGCACCGGCAAGGCCTATGGTCTGACCAGCAGCTGGTGGTATGACGAGCGCCGTGACCCTGAGAAATCGACCCGGGCGGCTGCGAAACATTTGAAAGACCTCTACGGAAGATTCAATAACTGGTATCTTGCCATCGCCGGGTATAATTTCAGCCCCGGAAAAATTGAAAAACGGATTCAAAGATATAATGTGGATGAGTTCTGGGAACTGCCCCGCTTGCCCCGCCAGACCCGGAATTATGTTCCCACTTTCATCGCCGCCGCACTGATGGCAAAGTCTCCCGAAAAATATGGTTTTTTTGTCGATGAAGAATCACCGGTGGAATTCGACACCGTGACGGTACGGGAATGCGTGGATCTGAATGTAGTGGCAAACTGCGTGGGCAGCAGTTTTGATGAAGTCAAGAAATTGAATCCCGCGCTTCTCCGCTGGTGCACCCCTCCCGATCTGGACAGCTGGATTCTGAATATCCCCAGGGGCACACGAGTGCAGTTTCTGGAAAATTATGCCAAGGTTCCGGATGACCAGAAGCTTACCTGGATTCATCACCGCATTCGTTCTGGCGAGACGCTCTCAACAATCGCTCAAAGATACCGGGTGAGCATGTCTGAAATAAAACGTTTCAATAAGATTCGCGGCAGTTTTATCCGGGCCGGTCAGTCGCTGGTTATACCAGTCCCTCAAAACAAGAAATACAATTATAAATATGCATCGCGCTATACTCCGCCGAGATCAAGTCGCCGGTCGAAGCCCGTCGCCAATGTACCGGGCCGGGAAAAACAGGTGCATATTGTACGGCAGGGCGAAAGTCTGTGGGAAATCGCGACCCGGTATGGCGTCACGCTGACGCAGATCCGGTCCTGGAACGGCTTGGGTTACTCCCGGATTATCCATCCCGGGCAGGAACTCAATATCTGGCTCCCCAAAACGTCAGCCTTGCTGGCGGATAATGAAACGCAGGGCCCTCCGGCACCACCGACCTCAACTGAAGCCGGTACAGATGGCGGCAACGGAAAAACCATCATGTATACCGTGCGAAGCGGCGATACCCTATGGGATATCGCGTCCAGATACGGCGTCAGCATTCGGGACATAAAAAACTGGAATAACCGCCGCAGCAACCGGATTAGGCCCGGAGATCAGCTCAAAATCGTCGTTTCGGACTAAATTAATTTTATTGCAATTCAGAGAATAATTGGGCAGGATGGATTTCCTGCCTTTTTCATATGCACGGATTTAAATCCCCGTGCGGCTTGCCGTGCCAAAAGCGTGACACAATTAATCTCTCCACTTGCATTTTTTTACTTTTAGTGTTACTATTTCATGAAAAATATTACGAATGAGGCTGTCATATGAAACTGATTCGATTTGGCGTTTCAATTCCCGATGAATTGAGCAAGAATTTCGATGAACATATTGAAAAGAAACACTATTCAAACCGTTCCGAAGCCATTCGCGATCTGATCCGAAAAGAACTGATTCAGGAAGAAGTTAATAAAAATGCCGAGGTGGTGGGTGTAGTAAACATTCTGTATAATCATCACCGCCGCGAACTGACAGATAAACTGACCGATATTCAGCACGATCACCACGATCAGGTCCTTTCTTCCATGCATATTCACCTGGACCATGACAACTGCATCGAGGTGATCCTGATGCGCGGAAAGAGCCAGGATGTAAAACAGCTGGCGGAGAAGCTCATTGCCGCCAAGGGCGTGAAACATGGAACATTGAACCTGACATCCACAGGAAAGGATCTGATTTAGGCCATGCATATTCCTGACGGTTTTCTGAATACACCGACCATCGCCGCAACGTACACGGTTTCTGTCAGCGGGCTGGCAATTGTGTGGCAGAAGGTCAAAAAGCAGTTTGACCAGCAGACCGTGCCCAAAATTGCCATGCTGGCGGCTTTCATATTTGTGGCGCAAATGATCAACATTCCGGTGACCGGCGGGACCTCCGGCCATCTTCTGGGGGGATTTCTGGCAGCGCTGGTGGTGGGCCCGTCGGCAGGGATTTTCATCATCGCACTGGTACTGGTAGTGCAGATGCTCCTTTTTCAGGATGGCGGGATCACTGCGCTGGGCGCGAATATTCTCAACATGGGCATCACCGGAGTCGGGATCAGTTACCTCCTTTTTTACCATCTGGAGAGGATTAACAGAAAATTTTTTCACTCGCGTCTTTTTCAGTCCTTTTCCGTTTTCCTGGCAGCATGGATTTCTGTGGAAGTCAGCGCAATTTTGTGCGGCACAGAGCTGGGATTTTCCGGTCTGGCGGACATGAAAGTGAGCATCGGGCTGCTCGCCGGCGTTCATGCCGTCATTGGCTTGCTGGAAGGGATCATGACCCTGTTCATTTACGAATCCATCCGCAGTATCCGTCCCGATATGATTCTTTCCCTTGAATCGCCGGTAAAGGAGGCCGCAGAAAAATGAGAAAACTCAGCAGCGTTCGTCTTGGGTGGATAATCTTCGGTATTTTTATCATTTTGCTTCTCCTGACCATTTTTTCATCCTCTCTCCCGGACGGCCTGGAAAGTGTAGCGGGGAAACTGGGAATTCTCCATCACGACAATCCTCAGCACGCGGCGCCGCTGGCAGATTACACCGTGTCCTCCCAACTGCCATCCGGGTTAAACCAAATCCTCTCAGGCCTGATCGGAGCGGGTCTTCTGTCCGGCATCATTTACCTGATTTATCATTTCCGGAACCGGGGCCCGCAAAAAAGGAGACGAAAATCATGAAACACGATTTTCTCGATCATCACCGTGCCGGCGACAGCCCCGTTCACAAAGCGGATCCGCGCCTTAAAGTCATAATGATGGTGCTTTATATCCTGGTGGTGGTGGCCATTCCCTATTCGGCAAAACATTATTTCATGTATCTGACGGTCATACCTGTTGTCCTGGCCCTTGCCAGCGGGGTGTCCTTTTTTCACTTTCTGTCCAAGCTTTCAAAAATCTATCCCATGATCTTTTTGATCACGTTCCTGCTGCCCTTTTTTCCTGGCGGGAACGGTGTGGGTTATCATTGGGGATTTTTAAAAATTTATGAACCGGGACTGCAAAAATTCTTGATGATCAATATCAAGTCTATTCTCGCCATGTTCATGTCCATTGTTTTGACCACCACCACCGATTTTTCAATGCTGCTGAAGGGAATGGAAAAGCTGAAGGTACCGCGGGTGATGATCATTATCCTGTCTTTTATGTACCGTTTCATCTTTCTGCTGATCGATGAAACGGAACGCATGCTGATGGCTTTTCAGTCACGCTATATCAGGCTGCCGGTTTTCACCCGCCTGAAAATGCTGGCCCGCCAGATCGGGGTGCTCTTTATCAGGACCTATGAAAGGGGGGAGCGGGTGTACCAAGCCATGGACGCCAGAGGATTCAGCGGCGAGATTTATACCATCGGCGAACTGGAATGGAAATTTTCGGACAGCATGGTGCTTGCCGTGTTCCTGATCTTTTTATGCATTCCTTTTTTAGTATGACAATTTCGCAGGATATAAAAGGAAAATTTTGTGATGACAAATAAAGTTGAGATACCGGAAATCGATGAAAATGCCAAAGCCGTTCGGGCCGAAGGGATCACTTTCCATTATCCTGACGGGACCGCCGCTCTGAAGGGACTTTCTTTTGAAATTTCGCAGGGTGAGAAGGTGGCTATTATCGGTCCCAACGGATCGGGAAAATCCACATTGCTGACGCTTTTTAACGGTGTGAGGCAGGGCGGGGGAAAACTGGAAATTCTGGGACTCCCGGTCGCGAAAAAGAATCTCATAAGAATAAAAACGCTGGTAGGCCTCGTTTTCCAGAACCCGGATGATCAGCTTTTTTGTCCCACAATTTTTGAAGATGTGGCCTTTGGGCCCCTCAATATGGGTTGGTCATCGGAGGAGGTCAAGCGCAGCGTGCACAGCGCCCTGCAGGACGTGGGACTGGAAGGTTTCGAGCAGCGGTCTTCCTTTCACCTCAGTTTCGGCGAGCGCAAGCTGGCCAGTATCGCAACCGTTCTTTCCATGCAGCCCCGGATTATCGCCATGGATGAACCCACCAGCAACCTGGACCTCGCCCACCGGCGAAAAATCATCCGCTGGATTCAAAATAGTCCCCGGACCATCCTGCTTACCACCCACGATCTGGATATGGCACTGGAAACCTGCAGCCGGGTAATCATATTGAACAAAGGCCTGCTTGTGTCCGACGGACCGGCAACCGAAATATTCAGGAACAGGGAACTGCTGGAAACCAACGATCTGGAACTTCCCCTGCGCATTCAACCGGCTCTATTGAATATCTGATATTCCGCAATTTCTCCACAAAAAACAGGCCGCATAACTCACCCTCTATACTGTTTCAGAAAGCAATGAATTTACCGGTTTTCTATTCCGGCATCATCAGCACCCCGGCGCCCTCAATCTTCCCCTCACGAAGCTTATTCAGCACCTCGTTCGCTTCCTTGAGCGGAAAAGTGTGCACTTCGGTTTTAACCGGAACCTCCGGCGCCACCTTCATCATCTCTTCCCCATCTTTGCGGGTGAGATTAGCGACGGAGCGTATCACCCGTTCTTCCCATAATATGCGGTAAGGAAAGGAAGGAATATCGCTCATATGAATGCCGCCGCTGACCACCACGCCGCCCCGGATAGTGGCCTTCAGTGCCGCGGGAATCAGCGATCCTACCGGCGCGAAAATAAGGGCCGCATCCAGTTCCTCGGGAGGTTTCACGGTGGAATCCCCGGCCCAGACCGCTCCCAGACGTTTGGCGAATTCCTGAGAGGCGGTATCTCCCGGACGGGTAAAGGCAAATATCCGTTTGCCCTGATGGACAGCGATTTGTGCCACGATATGAGCGGCGGCTCCGAATCCGTAGATGCCCAGATTCGTCACATGCTCCCCAGCCATCCGATAGGTGCGGAAGCCGATCAGCCCGGCGCAAAGCAGCGGTGCCACTTCGGGATGGGAATAGGACTCCGGAAGATGGAAACAGTAATTGTAGTCCGCGACAGTATATTCCGCATACCCGCCGTCAATGGTATAACCGGTGAATTTGGCATTTTCGCACAGGTTTTCCTGGCCGCGTTTACAGAATTTGCAGTCCCCGTCCGTATATCCCAGCCAGGGGACTCCTACCCGGTCGCCGATTTCAAATCCCTTTACCTGCTCTCCTTTCTGAACAACCGAGCTCACAATTTCATGACCCGGAATAAGGGGCAGTTTCGGATTCGGCAGCTCCTTATCCACAATGTGCAAATCCGTTCTGCACACCCCGCAGGCATGAATTTTCAGCAGCATCTGGCGCGGTGACGGTTTGGGAACCGGTACTTCCTTATATTTCAATGGTTCCCCCTGTTTTTCCAGTACCATCGCCTGCATTTTTTCAGGTATGTTCATAATGCCCTCCCTTCGTTAATATTTATCAGATCGCTTGCAATGAATACCGTATGCAATTTCAGGATAAAAAATCAAATCGCCAAAAACACTGGCAGCCGGTTGCATCAACCACCCATCAGCGGCCGAACAGCCATCCCCCGTTTACATTAAGGATTTCCCCGTTGATATAAGACGCTTCCGGGGATGCCAGAAAAGTGGCTGCGGCGGCAATATCCTCCGCCCGCCCCAGTCTGCCGGCCGGAATCCGGGACCGGATTTCATCCAGCAGATCCGGAGGCCAGCGGCTGGTTATTCCGGTATTCTCAATGGTACCGGATGCAATTGCATTAACGGTAATGCCCTCCGGCCCCAATTGCTTTGCCAGAGCGTAAGTCAGTCCGTGCAGCCCGGATTTGGAGGCGGCATAGGCGATAGTTCCGCCCGGTGCCTTTCCGCCTGTAAAGGCGGCAATGGAGCTGATATTGATAATTCTGCCGCCCGGGCGCGCAAGATGGGGAATCACGGCCATGGCCATCAGAAAACTGCCTTTCAGATTGGTTTCCATCACTTCATCCCAGGCTTTTTCCGCCTCGGCGAGAGGCGTTTCAGGGCTGACGCTGCGGACGATCCCGGCACAGTTGATCAGGGCATCGATCTTACCGAATCTCTTTATAATTCCGGCAACAGCCGTTGTCACCTGACGGCGCTTTCCCACATCCGCCTGCCGGTAGTGCGTCCCCGAACCAAGCTCTGCGCAGACTGCCCGCAGTCTGCTCTCCGCTCGTCCGATGATAATAACCTGAGCGTGTTCCTTTTCGAGAAAAGCGGCGGCAATCGCCTTCCCGACACCGCTGCTTCCGCCGGTTACAATAATGGTCCGTTCCTGCGGGAAATTCATAATATACCCAAAAGGAATTAAGACGGTTTAGTATTTCGAGTCGTAATTCTTCAAAGCCGCAAAGGCCTCGATTTATCATTTGGAATAAAGAGGGATTGATCGAAAAATTGTTTTATTTCAGTTCTTCCGACAACTGTTCGAGAAGCCGTTTTAAAAACGCCTCTTTCTTTTTGAGACGTTCGCGAAAATCCATGCTTTCCGTTCCGGCAATTTCCATACGCAGGTCCGAAAGACAGCTTTCAATATAATCCTTCAAAATCACGGCTTCGTCCTTGCTGATTTCAAGCTGAATCATCTACCCCTCCTCTTATCTCGCCTTTGAAAGTAAATTGATCTAAAAAGAATACCCTCGCACCTTATCATTTTCGTCTCCTGTCCCGGGGGAACAGCTCCTCTCACCGCCTTCGCCGTTTGCCGCCACGCCGATAAGATTTTTTTCGTCTCTGACTGGAATCCGGTGCGGCAGCGGTTTCTCCGGATTGGGGCAAAACAGGCGGCGCGTGAAGCGTTTGCTGGTAGTAGTCATCCAGAAGCGAGGCAATGAGACTCATTTCCTCTTCATTTTCCTCAAGGTTTTTGGCCAGGGGAATAAAACGTTTCATCCGCTCCAATTTTACGTTATCGTAACCCCGCAGGCGGGACTCCAGCATGGCAATCACCCGCTGCGATACCATTTTTTCCACGTCTTCGTCAGACGGCAGCGGGCGCTCCAGCAATTCAATATTAAAGCGTTTACCTATACGAACCAGATCCATCTGCTCCCGGCTACTGACCAGCGAAATAGCCTCCCCGCTGGCCCCGGCGCGTCCGGTGCGCCCAGCCCGGTGAATATAGGCTTCCGGATCTTCGGGCGGCTCATACAGGATCACGTGGGACAGGTCCGGTATGTCAATACCGCGTGCCGCCACATCGGTGGCCACCAGGAAACGCAGATTCCCGCTTCTCACCCGGCCGAGGACCCGGTCCCGGGCATTCTGGGTAAGATCGGAAGTGAGTTGATCGGCGTTGTAGCCAAAACGCTGCAGCACAATCGATACAAAATTTACCGTCGATTTGGTGTTGCAAAAAATAATGCATGAAACGGGATTTTCCATTTCGATGATCCGGATCAGCGCCCGGTCCTTCTCCATCGCCGGGACGATATAAAAAATGTGCTGGGTCTCGGCAACATGCACATGATCGCGGCTCAGACTCAATATTTCAGGGTGCTCCAGAAACAGCCCCGCCAGCCGGATGACATATGGCGGGAATGTGGCGGAAAACAGGTATGCATTTATTTTTCGCGAGGGAAGAAAACCCTTTACTTTCAGCATATCCGGGTAAAATCCCATGGACAGCATGCGGTCCGCTTCATCCAGCACCAGCACCTGCAGTTCCTTTAGGGAGAAAGAGCCCCTCAGCAAATGGTCCAGAATTCTTCCCGGCGTTCCGATCACCAAATGCGCTCCGCCGCGCAGCGCTTCGATCTGCCGTCCGTAACCGGTGCCGCCGTAAACCACCGCAATCCTGATGTCAGTGTCCTTCCCAAGGATTTCAGCCTCATGGGCCACCTGCTGGGCAAGCTCCCGGGTAGGGACTAAAATCATCGCCTGGCAATGGGATTTATGAATATCGATTCTTTCCAGAATGGGCAGCAGGAAGGCCCCGGTTTTTCCGCTGCCGGTGCGGCTTTGAATCATAACATCCCTCTTTGCCAGCAGGTATGGAATCGCTCTCCGCTGAACATCCATCAGCCGGCTCCAGCCGGCGCGCCCGGCGGCTGCCTTCATTCCTTCGGAAAGCTCATTAAAAGTAATTTCGGGAAGTGCATTTTCCGGTTCGACAATTTCTTCTTCCGGCTGATTTTTTTCTTTATTTTCTCCTTCAGTTCCACTCGTAACAGCGGCTTCTTTGTTCTTATCCCTTCGATCGCGTGTCATTTTTCTCCTCAGCAAATTCGTCTCAACTTTTGTGGTTTCATCCCTGACAAAATTATTTTATTTCGATTATATAACTTTCAACACTGCTTTTTGTTCTCTGCAATAATTTAACTGCTGCACCGGCATTGCTCAAATTATGCGGAACCAGGAAATGATAAAACATCAAATATTCTTGATGTGCTCCTGATTCCTGTAATGCTATTATCGCTCTGCAATACCCGATCCTATCAAAAGTGCACCACGGCCGATCTCCGGCTTTCCAGCAGAAAAATGAGTCATTCCCCAAAAATCTGAACGCGCTAATACCCCGACAAATAATCCGGAATATATTCCGCCCTCTTTATTTTATTTGTGGGAGTTTTGACAAAGGGTTCGGCCTGCTCGAATATTTTTTGAATCTTCGATGTCGGGGGAAGTTTTCGGTTGGTTTCAAGCCGGACATCTTCCAGAATCCGGAGAATGTCCGATGCAATGGCGTTCTCCTCCTTGCCTTCCTCCAGCGTGCGGATATATTCATAGTCGGGGTAGATGCGGGCAATCAGCTCATTCCCCGACATATGAAC
The DNA here is from genome assembly GCA_037381445.1 of Calditrichia bacterium. Classification (GTDB taxonomy): domain Bacteria; phylum Calditrichota; class Calditrichia; order RBG-13-44-9; family RBG-13-44-9; genus JARRQT01. The sequence continues at coordinate 5,123 of JARRQT010000041.1, read as the reverse complement.
CAAGGCCTCCTCGACAAAAAGGGATTCTTTCAGTTTCTCCTCAATCACCTCCGGGTAGATATTTTCTCCGGAGGCTTCGATAATCACATTTTTCGATCTCCCCTTGATATAAAGGTAGCCATCCTTATCCAGATAGCCCCGGTCTCCGGTAATAAACCAGCCGTCTTCGGTAAATACTTTCCTGGTCTCCTGTTCATTCTTATAATATCCCTTCATCACATTGGGACCTTTTGTCAGAATTTCCCCAACCCCGGTTTTGGGATTCGGATCTAAAATCTTTATCTCAACATCGTTAATCGGCTGGCCCACCGAACCGATTCGCACCCCCTCTATGGATGAAAAGGCAACCAGCGGGGAGCACTCACTTAAACCATAGCCCATGGCATAGGGAATTCCGCCCGTTCGCAAAAACATCTCCACCTCCCTGTTCAGGCTGGCCCCGCCGATGATAGCGCATTTCAAGCGGCCGCCAAATGATTCCATGATTTTTTCCCCTGCCTTCCTGTAAACTAGTTTTCTTCCCAGATGGCTTTTGGTCAGAATGCGCAGCATTCTTTTTTCGGTAATGACCGGCAAAACCCTCTTATGATAGATTTTTTCAAAAATCAACGGCACCGCCCCAATGATCGTCGGCTTTACCAATTGCATTGCCTCCATCAGGATTTTGGGAGAAGGTTTGCGGTTCAGATAGCAAATGCTGGCCCCGCAGTAAATGATGGAGAGAAACGCGGAGGTGGAGCCAAAGGCATGGGCCAGCGGCAAGAAGGAGAGAATCACGCTGTTTTCATCGATGACTCCCAGGAGGTCCGGTCCCTCAAACAGATTACTGACCAGATTCCTATGCGTCAGCATCACCCCCTTGGAATGTCCCGTGGTACCGGAGGTGTACAGAATTTCCGCGATGTCATCTTCTTCAATATCCTGGCACTCAAATTTTTGGGGCAGGACGGGGGCGTTATCCCTTGTTTTCAGAATTTTCCCCGGGATATCCTGCAGTTTGCTCCACATATTCTTCTCTTCCGGATGCGGTTTTCTGATAAATTCAAAATCCTGCAGGTTAATAACAAAATTGAGATAATCGATTGCCGGCAGGCTCAGCGTCTCGAGCAGGTTCTGGGAAATAAAAATGCTCTCCGCCTCCGAATGCCGGAGTATGTGGTCAATATCCGTATCCGGGAAATCTTCCATGATAGGGACCGCAATTGCGCCGAGCGTTGTGATGGACAGAAAGGCAATCCCCCAGTGGGGAGAAGAATTCCCCAGAATGGCCACCCTACTTCCTTTTCTAATGCCGGCTTCGTATAATTTATTTCGCAGATGGTTCACCTTTTCTCCGAATTCAGCATAGGAGAACGGTATTTCTCCCACCACGGCCAAGGCCGGCCTTGTCGGGTATTTTTCAAGCACTTTGGCAAAAAAGCAGTCCAGGGTATATCTGGAAAGATCAAATTTCATATAATTTCCTGACTATAAATATGCATCTTAAATTAAGTGAATAATATCAATTTAGCAACCCTTCATCCCACTGCGTTTCAACTTTTACAGGTTACGGGAACCATCCGGCATTCCTCCCGTGAGCGTGCGGACATCGATTCAGAACTGAAATTAACATATTAAAACTTTCCTGAGAAATGGTATTAATAAAAATGGAAAAGAACCCTATATCCTCCCTGTGTTTATTTTATGAAATCGAGGAGGGCGAAATATTAACATCAAATTTGCCGGAGTTCCCGAGCGTATTCTTTCGGCTCCGGGCAGGAGATTTTTTTCAAAAGAAACTACTCTGGACCATTGGCGTTGATTTATTGCCGGCATTAAAAATCAGATTAATCCCGATTTGGCATATGATTTGACATGACAAGAGAATTAATTTAAATTGCCGGACTTTAATAAATCGGCAGTGAAAAAAGGACAGTGAATGAGTATAGACAATATTCGAAATTTTTGTATCATTGCACATATCGATCACGGAAAATCCACGCTGGCGGACCGCCTTCTGGAGTATACACACACCCTCGACAAGCGCGAGCTCAAGGCCCAGGTTCTGGATGCCATGGATCTGGAGCGGGAGCGGGGAATTACCATCAAAGCCCATTTTATCCGGATGGATTACGCGCATACCGACGGTAAAAAGTATATCTTCAATTTGATCGATACACCAGGGCATGTGGACTTTTCCTACGAAGTATCGCGCAGTCTGGCCGCCGCGGAAGGCGCCCTGCTGCTGGTGGATGCGGCCCAGGGCGTGGAAGCCCAAACCATCAGCAACCTGTATCACGCGATGGAAAACGATTTGGTAATCATTCCCGTGATCAACAAGATTGACCTGCCCAACGCGCAGGTGGAAGCCACCAAACACCAGATTATGGAGCTGATTGGCTGCGATGAGTCGGAGATCATTCTGACAAGCGCCAAGACCGGGGAGGGCATCGAACAAATCGTTGAGTCAATCATTCATCTAATCCCCCCGCCCAGGGGCCACGCCGACAAGATGCTGCAAGCACTAATTTTTGATTCCAGCTTTGACAATTACCGCGGCGTGGTAGCGCTTATCCGGGTTTTTGAAGGCGAAATCGGCGTTGGCGATAAAATTCATTTTTTTGCAACACAACAGGAATTCGAGGTGGAAGAACTCGGCACGCTCAGGCTCAAGCGGATTCCCCGGCAAAAGCTGACCACCGGCGAAGTGGGTTACCTGATATGCGGGGCCAAAGATGTGCGGGATATCCGGGTTGGTGATACGGTTACCCATGTGAAGCAAGGGGCCGCCGGGCCTCTGCCCGGTTACCGGCGCGTGAAGCCAATGGTTTACAGCGGAATATTCCCGGTAGTGAGCCAGGAATTCGAAGACCTGCGAACGTCGCTGGAAAAACTCGCCCTGAATGACTCCGCCCTTCAGTTTGAACCGGATACCTCCACGGCGTTGGGATTCGGCTTCCGCGTAGGTTTCCTGGGACTCCTGCACATGGAAATTGTGCAGGAAAGACTCGAGCGCGAATTCGGCCAGTCAATCATCGTGACTACCCCAAACGTGGTTTACCAGGTAACTCAGACCAGCGGTGAAATGAAATTGATTGACAACCCGACCAAGATGCCCGATCCGGTGAAAATTGCCAAAATTGAGGAACCGTTCATCAAGGCGCAAATCATTACTCCGCCCGAGTATATCGGGAATGTCATGAAAATTGCCATGGAGCGCCGCGGTATTCTGAAAAACACCAATTATATCGATCCCTCGCGCGCCGACATCCAATATGAATTCCCGCTGTCTGAAGTTATCTTCGATTTTTTCGATAAGCTGAAATCCGTGTCCCGGGGGTATGCTTCTTTTGATTATGATTTTGCCGGTTATCGTGAATCGAAGCTGGTGAAGCTCGATATTTTGATTAACGGCGAGCCGCTGGATGCCCTTTCCACTATCGTGCATCAGGATAAATCCTATGAATACGGTCGGGCACTCTGCTCCAAACTGCGCTCCATCATTCCGCGTCAGATGTTCGAGGTCATCATTCAGGCCGGCATCGGTCATAAAATTATCGCGCGCGAAACGGTAAAACCCCTTCGCAAGAATGTTCTGGCCAAATGTTACGGCGGAGACATCACCCGGAAGCGCAAGCTTCTGGAAAAACAGAAGGAAGGAAAAAAGCGCATGAAGCAGATCGGCCGGGTGGAAATTCCACAGGAAGCATTTCTGGCGGTCCTCTCCGCGGAATAATACGGGATCGGTAATTGATTGCACGGATCATACATTACGCCGCCTCATGCCTTACCTTAATATGTGAAGCCGGAATTCAATGGCAGGCAGGGCAGCAAAGGATTAAAAAAGAAATTCAAATTTTTACAGTGCAGGGATTATTATTTTATTATTTTTAATTATGTATGAAACTTTCATAGTGTTGTGACCGATTAAATAATTCTATAAACTACAGGAGTTATTAAAAGGAGATAGATATTTGAAACCCAAAAATAAACGTTGGGAATCCATTCAGGCGATTCTGGTGGCTGTGTTGGCTGCATTGATCCTGCGGCAATTTGTCATCGCTGCCTACAAGATCCCGACAAGCTCGATGGAAGATACGCTCCTGGTGGGGGACTTTCTGCTGGTGAACAAATTTTACTACGGCGCGCAAACCCCTAACTGGATCGGAATTCCGTTTACCCGCATCGGCTTTAACGTCCCATGGTTCAGATTCCCGCGGATTGAAGCGCCCCATCAGGATGACATCGTGGTATTCCGTTATCCGCGCGATCCACATCTCGAATATATTAAGCGGTGCATTGCCACCGGGGGTCAATCGGTGGAGCTTATCAATAAACAGGTTTACGTGGACGGAAAGGAGTTTGTCAATCCGCCCCACCTCAAGTACCTCGACCCGACCATTTATCCGCGGTACAACAGGTATTATCCCACTTTCAAGCCCGGCCTGGGAAGCCGGGACAATTTCGGGCCGGTGACTGTGCCGCCCCATCACTACTTTATGATGGGAGATAACCGGGACCGCAGCTCCGACAGCCGCGAATGGGGATTTGTCCCGCCGGAAAATATTGTCGGCAAATTCATATATTCCCGGTTACCGGGTGTTCCACAAGATCCGCTGGGACCGGCTGGCAATGGTAATCCGGTAAGCATTATGCAATCTGCAGGGCTTTACATTCACATTCCCTTCTGTGAAAGGAAATGTGGATACTGTGATTTTTATTCCATTACTTCATTGCAGCGCCGTGACGATTTCGTGACGGCGCTTTTGCATGAAATTGAACTGCTGGCTCGGCAGCACGGCGATCTGCATTTCGATACGGTGTTTTTTGGCGGCGGTACGCCCACCACCCTGAGCATTTCTCAACTGGAAAGTATCTGGAACCATCTGCACAAACATTTCAGCATTGCCGCCGACGGTGAATTCAGCATGGAAGCAAATCCCGGCACCATCGATTCTGAGAAGCTTCTTGCCCTGCGCCGCATGGGAATAAATCGCCTGAGTATGGGCGTGCAGTCATTCGATTCCCGCGATCTGAAGTTCCTGGGGCGCATCCATACCGTGGACGATGTGCTGGAAAATTACGAATCCGCGCGGAAAGCGGGTTTTGAAAATATCAATCTGGATCTGATGACCGCTTTTCCG
>JARRQT010000040.1:0-26854 GCA_037381445.1 Calditrichia bacterium | reverse complement strand
ATCGGGAAACTGCTGGTGATGGTGCTGCTGCTCAGTGCCGCCTATTTCACCGGCGGCGTTGCGCTGGCTTACCTTTTCCGCAACAACAGCCGGGAAATGCCCAAACTTTACATGGCTGACCTGCTGGGCGCCGGCCTGGGTGTAGTGCTTTCCATTTTGCTGATGAACAGCCTCGGCACTCCGCAAACCACTTTTCTGATTGCCCTGCCGGTCATTCTCGCCGCCTTTTTGCTGAGCGCCAGATGGCGGAGACTGCTGCCGGTCGGCTTGCTCATCGCCATGGTATTTCTGATGGGACGCGCCGAATCCCTGCTGAAAGCGGAGCGCAAAGAGCCGGGTCCCATCGTGGAGCAGCACTGGGACGCGGTGGCAAAAGTGAAGCTCTATGAACCCACTGAAACATACCAGATGATCAATATCGACAATCTGGCCCGCACCGCGGCCCTGAAGTTCGACGGCGATCTGAATAAACCGGATTCCCTCAAAATGGATTTCGCCATTAATACTACCCGCCTGATCCACCAGTTCGATTCCTGCCGCTACCTGGTGATTGGCGCGGGCGGCGGGGGGGATGCGCTGCAGCCGCTGCAGGAGTCCAATGTGGCCGAGGTACACGCGGTGGAGGTCATTCCCCATATCAATGAAATGCTGCTGGACGGCCCGCTGGCAAAGTTCTCCGGTTATATTTACCGGGATCCCCGCGCCATAGTGGTCACCGAAGACGCCCGTTCCTACGTGCGGCGTTTTCAGAATAATTTCGACATCATTTACTCCTCCAGCTCCAATACCTTTTCCGCCCTGGCCTCCGGGGCATTCGCGCTGGCGGAAAACTATATTTTTACCACCGAAGCGTTCTGCGATTACTGGAACGCGCTGACCGACAATGGTTACCTGATCATGGAACACCAGGTGTATATGCCGCGAATCGTCAGTGAGGTGATGGATGCCCTGGAGCGCTGCAACGTGCGGGATGTGACATCCCATTTCGCCGTCTATGACTGGCCGCAGGCCAGGCGGAATATTCTGCTGTTCTCCAAACGTCCCCTGACCGATGAGATCATCAACCATGCCCTGACCGGCGAAAAAACCCTGAAAGGCTCCTATTTTCAGGTCCTTTACCCTCCGGAGGATTCGCTGAAGGGAAACCTGATAGACCGCATCGTGGAAAACGGCTGGCGCGCGGCATCCGACTCCGCCAGGACCGATATCTCCCCCTGCACCGACAACCGGCCCTTCATCGCCCAGATGGGTTTGTGGCGGAACATAACCGTCAGCAAAATGGAGAAACTGATGCCGCACAGCGACCTGTTCGGCTTCCCCCTCTCCAAAATTATTATCGTGATTGTGCTCTTGGTGGTGCTGGTGCTGATTATCCCGCTGAATCTCATCCCCTATTTTTTCAGCGAGAAAAAACTGAAACCGGTCCCCTGGCTGTATTTTTTCACCATCGGGATGGCATTTATGATTGTGGAAATCATCCTGATCCAGAAATATTCGCTTTTCATCGGTCCCTCAGTGTACAGCATCGTCACCGTGCTGCTCACCCTGCTGCTGGCCTCGGGAATCGGCAGCCGTTTCTCGGACAAAGTGCCGGCCCGGTGGGCATTCGCCGGCATCATTCTCTGGCTGCTGCTGGATATTTTCCTGTTCGGAGCCGTGACCGATTCCTTGAGAACCCTGTCGCTGCTGCCGCGCATCCTTACCGGCGCCGCCCTGATTTTCCCGCTGGGATTCTTCATGGGAATGCCGTTCCCCAAAGGGGCCCTGAAAGTGGGCGAACTCATCGATTGGGGATTCGCCGTGAACGGTGCCGCCTCGGTGCTGGGCTCCACCGCCATTGTGCTGGTGGCGTTCGGCTGGGGATTCGCCCCGGCGCTGCTGATCGGCGCGGCGCTTTACGGGATTGCCTATGGTCTGCTATCGAAGAAGACAGCCTGGTAATCTCTCCGTCGCAACTGTTTAAACAATTTCAGAAGGGGAATGAATCCGGCGCAGAATGCCGGGTTCATTCTCACATCTGCAGCTTCATGACTGGAAAAATCACCATCTCTTTCCCTGGAAAATTCAGGATGAATTATTTAATAATGCTCATTTCGCAGGCAGGAAAAGGGTCTCCCCCAAATTATAAATCCGGCAAAACAAAATATTAGATTTTTTTATTTTTTCCTCCAAATCCAAGAACAAAATCCGGATTCGTCTGTCTGATATAAATGCGGCCGGCGATTCCCGCTATTGACTTGATGCGGGGTGATGATTTAAATTGTGCGCAGGACGGGCAAAATCTCGAGCTTTTTAAAAAACCTATGATCCTTTCAAATTTTGGGGTGTATAGAAATGTATGCAATTTTAGCGAACGGGGGGATTAACCGCATGAAACAGATCAGCCGGGAAGAAGCGGAACAGTTTTTTCAGGAAGCGAATCCCCGTGATACGCGAATCGAACAAAAAGGAAAAGAACTTCAGGTATCTTTCATTCTCTCCGATGAGACTTCCATTCTGGTTATATACAACACCGCCAATCACCGGGAGAGCTATTTTCTGGAACATCTTTCATTGGGCGAATCTGGCCGGGAAGGTAAATTCCATTAAAATATATGGGACTGTTTGCTGCTTTCCCCGGATTTATAAGATACACGCACTTTCCGCTCTCCTTTAAAACTGATTTCATATTTTTCAACACCTTTCCGCAGTCCATTCCCTAAAACCATCTCCGCAAATTAACATCAACTTTTGTCCCCTAAATGAAAAATTATTTCCGGGAATAACAAATGGAATCATCCGCGTAGAAGAGGCGTAATTCATTTCCTTAACAGTCCGTTTTGAACATGTCCATCTGTCTTTTGAAAGCTGTTTTTCAGACACCGGAATATATCAGCTTCATTTTTTTGCCAGGACCCCCTTAAAAAACGGGAATAATTCCCGCCTTGTTCAACATAATGTTTCACACCTGAAACATTCACCCAAAATGAAACGCTCAAAAATCGCATCTAAATCATGTAATATTAATAAAATACAAAAATATGCAAAGTCTGGCATGAAGATTGTGTTATAAATAGGTAAAAATGGATGCCTAAAGACATCTTATGATTGTTTGGAAGTATCATGGAATGAGGCACATTCCTTTTAACAGAAAAACCGGATTGGGTATTATTTAAATAAAACAGACTGTTTTGGGAAGATTAGTGATTTGATTAAACAACTCACAAACTATGAAAGCGAAAAGCAAGATGAAGCTCCAACTTTTAATCTTTTTATCATTTTTAGTTATTGTTAATCGGGCAATTTGCCAGGACGTGCAACCGGCAAAACAAAACCGGATTTTAAAAAATTGGGCTGCTGCGCAGGTGGGAGAATTAGCAGGCTGGGGAGTAACTGCGCTTACTCTTAAGGTGCTTGAAGGAATGGATGTCATCAATTCCAATTCGGGAGATCAGAGAGATGAGATCTATATTGCCACTGCAATTACTGCCGGTCACCTGGCCGGTAATTTACTCTTGAAAAAACAAGCCCGGCAGTCCACCGGGATTTTCCTCAAAAACCTGGCATTTTCGGCACTGCCGGTTATTACTTATACTGTTTTGGCCAGTCCCAATTTTGAGAAAACATTTCCCGCGCGAGAGATACAAAAGGATATCGGGTTGGTTTTGGTATCCATGTTTGTCACACCGGTATTCTCTGCAATTGGCAACGAAATATTTAACAAGAAAGAACCAACTGAAAAGCCTTCTTTTGGAAAAGAAATGGAAAAGATCCGTATTCAACCTTATCTTACAACATTGAATCACAATTCCCGAATCGGGGTTATGTTAAGTTTCTAAGCTATGAAGAAAATATAATGGATCCCAATATTTGGGCCACTGTATGGGAGTTAAATTCAAAAAATGAGAGGAGAAAATGAAAAAGGACTGACTTGAGTTTTAAGATGAGGCTAACCAATTTGCTCTTCCTAAAGGCAGTTTCAATATGTTTACAGCCTTTAAGATTACAAAATATCATAAAAACAATTGAGTCAAAACAAATGAGGTTCCGCCCTAAAATTAATTAATTTTGGTCTTGATTTGGGGTCCACCTCAGAGAAACTACATTTAGTGTTTTTAGAGGCATTATATCCGGATGGACATTTAACGTTGGAGGATATATTGCAACAAAATGGTTTAGTTTACCAGAAGATGTTGGAAATATTGCTCCCCCAGGACCAGTTCAGAATGTTTGGTGGGAGGATAAGGGATATTAAAAAATGGGTCATGACCCTAAAAAATATTTATTTTCCAGTGTAATTCAACTGTTCATGGATATGAACCGATAAACAAAGGCCTTACAGATGCGGACTAAAATTATAATTTTATCACTACTCCTCTTTTTTTGCAGTAAAAGACTATTGGCAGGACCGGGACTCTCCGCCGTAACACAGCGGTCAGGCAAAAATTCCATCACTTTTACCCTTGGTTCCGGTTTTATCGATGCCCAGCATCAATTTGAGAAAGGTTGGACTGTTTTTTTCCAATATAAACCGGGAGTAAAGAGTTATTTTGGCCCCAGATATTTTGTTGATTTTGCTGGCGGCTTTTCGCTGAAGAAGAACTTTCTGATGCATCATTCATTATCGCCATTCATACAGACGGACCTGGGTTTCGGAAAGTATAAAATAGGGGAAGGAGTTCATGACCATGGCATTGATACTTATAATTACCTCGATTTTTTCGTCAATGGCGGAGTCGAGTTTTACCACTCCTCCGGCATCGTTTTAAAACCGTTCCTGAAAGTTCATATCAGCAGCGCCTGGGCCGTCATCCCCCTTCTCCACAGCGTGGGAATATTTCTGGAAGCAGGATACAGGTTTAAATTTTAAGCTGCCGGAACGGATTTCGGGAAAGTGATTCCATATGGTTTCGCTGTACCTGTCAGTGTCCGGCCCTGGTGATCGGACCGGCTTTTTATCTTTTACCGATATTTTGCTCATGGTTGGAAAAGTGCAAAATTAAAAGAGAAATCATAATGAAGGCTATCTGTTTGAGACATTATTTTCCTTGCCTGTATTTTCTGGCGGCATTATTAACCCCATCCGTCTACGGTCAGACTGTTGTTGAAAGGCTTGGCCCGCCTTTAACAGGGATAAAAAGTGTTCAGGTTTCCAACCAAAAATCGCCGGAAGACGCATTGAGGTATATTTACGCCGGGTTTGTGAGGTATTATAAAAAATCAGGTAATTCGTTTGATAAGAGCCGGCCAGAAAGAACAGAGGCGGATATCAGTCCGTTAAGGACGTTTTCACTATCAGCATCAGCCAACGATTCATCAGGCGGAAAAATCAGACCCGGCAGGATTGCCATGTTTGTCGCCATCGGGTCCATATCAGGATTCTTCTTTGGCGTCGCAACCGGGAAGGCCGGTGGGTTTAACATAATCGTTTTTCATCTGAAGCCGGCTTTGATTGGCGCAGGCATCGGAGCGGTACTCTCCTTTTTGGTGCCGGATAATAATAGGAAAAAGAAAAAAGCGAGTGACACGGCAATCTCATCCATTAGCCAATAGTATGAGATCGCCCGCAAAGATTACGTCTGCAAGACATTGATAAAAAGATGATTGATACTAGCCCGCTGTAAAAGAAAGAATTATTGCGCTATCTGCCGGCGTTTTCGATCCGGCATACAGGGTGCGTAACCCAAATTGGCACGGATAGTCTATAAATTTTAATTTCGGAACCAGAAAAAAATAAAAATGAAAAGCTATCCTTAAAAGAGACAGACGCGATCAAGATCAAAATAAACCATGATTCCGCCCTTGCGATTACAAAGGATAAAACAGACTCCCGAGGTCCGGCTTCCGGGAATTTGGTAATTAACCTGTGTTCGATTTAAGAGTATCTGCAATTTTAAATGTCATTCCGCCATGGATTGCCGGAATCCATATATACAGGAAAAACAATTGCATCCCTGTTATAGTAGATTCCCGCCTGAGGCATGCCCCGTAGAGGTAAACTGGGAATGACCTTTGAAGATAGTTTTGCATGATTTACTGGACCCCTCTATTACGTCTAATTCACATTCATCAGTAATTAACCTGTCCGACATAATTGCAGATAAATTTTTCCATTCCCTGAATTGTTAAATTTCCGTACTGGTGAATTTTCCTGTTCTGTTTCATCCGTTTTTGTTATATTGACACAGCAGCAGACTGGTGCCGCCCCTGCAAAGGCGGCCCATAGAAAATCATCGCAATGTTTTATCATCTGTTTTAACCGCCGATTCAGGAAATTTGCATGATGCCGCATCAATCTCTCCCATACAATGACAACTGGACAGCGCAGGAAATGGAAATTCTGCAGAGACTGTCCGATCCGCCTGCCATTCAGGCCTTCCTGGACAGCATCCCCTACAGTGAAGACCCCATTTACCGTTGGGACAGGAAAGCCCACTGTTTTGACGGCGCGCTTTTCGCGGCTTGTGCGCTCCGGCGGCTGGGTCATAAGCCGCTGATTATCGATATGCTGGCGGAACGGGACGACGACCACATGCTGGCCCTCTTCAAACGGGACAACTGCTGGGGGGCGGTGGCCAAATCGAATTTTGTGGGGCTGCGTTTCCGGGAGCCGGTCTACCGCACGCTGCGGGAGCTGGTGATGTCCTATTTTGAATTCTATTATAATGTGGAGGCCGAAAAAACGCTCCGCGGCTATACTTTCCCCCTGGACATGAGCAAATTCGACGGGCTGAACTGGACACAAAGCGATGCGCACCTGGAGGTGGCGGCCGACCGTTTTGACCACCTGCGCCGGGTCAGCATTGTCACGCCCGCCATGAGCCAAAAACTTTCCCCGGTTGATGAGCGCACCTACCGGGCCGGAATGCAGGGTGTAAACGAGGCAGGCCTTTATCATCCCCCGCCCCGGGAAAAATGAGCAAATTCTCATCAAGAATGGAACAAACAGACCGCAGGAATGCACTTCCGGATAAATCGCCGGATTCAGAAAGAGGTCCATCCATGGCAAATGATTCCGCGCCCGGCCGGCTGCTGACGGGCATTGCCATCGCAGCGCTTTTTATTTTTTCCCAAATCACCGGGATTTTGTGTCAGGACAGCACCGCCAATGAACAGGAATTCCGGGAAGATTATCCCGCCGCCTCCGTGCAGCGCTACCGCATCAGCCGGGACATGGATTTCATCTATGCGAAACCGCGCCCCTTCGAATTTTTTACAAATGGATTCAAGGATATCGCCCGCTATGGAAAAACAACTTTCAGGACCGTGAACATCCCGCAATGGACCGCGGTGCTGGCGTCCACCGCCCTGCTGGTGGCCATCGATCAGCCCATTATCGACGAATCGCAGCGGCTGGGAAAACGGCTGCATATTTCCGGGGATATCAAAAACAGAAATATCACGCATGTGTTCGGTTTTCCCATCTACGTTCCCGCCAATACCGGCTCCGCTCTCTATTATCTTGGGGACGGCTTCCTCGACGTGGTGATCACGGCCTCATTTTTCGGCTACGGGCTGATCGGCAGTAATAACCGGGCGCTGGAAACCAGCAGCCAGTTGGCCGAAGGCCTGATTTCGGTGGCGGTAGTCATTCAGACTCTGAAACATATTACCGGCCGCCAGAGCCCTTCCAGTGCCACGGTGCCGGCCGGCATGTGGCGTCCCTTTCCCAACCAGGTGGAATATCACAAGCACGTTTCCTCATATGACGCCTATCCCTCCGGGCACCTGGCCACCGCGATGATGGTGGTGACGGTCATTTCCGAAAATTACCCCGAACACCGCTATATCCGGCCCCTGGGATATTCGCTCATGACGGTGCTGGCTTTCCAGATGCTCAACAACGGGGTTCACTGGGCCAGCGATTATCCCCTGGCGCTGGCTATCGGATACACCATGGGCAAAATTGCCGCCTCCCGCATTCACCGCGTGACGCGCCCGCAGCGGATTCCCGGAGATCCGGCTGACCGCAAAACCGAACGGGTTCAGCTCTATCCCTTTTTCAACGGCCGCGAGGCGCTGGGAATTGGAATCGGTTACGCATTTTAGGATTATGTGTCTGAGCGCAGCAGCCTGCCTGGCTGCTTCTCCCCGTTGGTTGGATTGTATCACCGGAACAATCATTTCCCTTGATTTGGATTTCCCGCCCAATGCTTGTTCTACTGCGTCTTTTTAAGAGCGCAGATAAAGGATTATTGTGGCAACGCCTCCGCCATTTGCCGCAGGTAAGTTTCCTGCAGGCCGGCATCCGCCAGCTTAAGGGCCCCGAGCACATATTTCCCTTTCCGCAATAAGGCCACATCCCCCAGGTATGCATCCTTCACACGGATAATCGCTTCCGTCGGCGTCGGCTGCTCCCAACCGGCTGTCTCCGGAAACCGTTTCAGCATGGCCCGGGCGTCATCCGGATTTTCAGCGGCCAGGATGAACAGACTGAATTTCCGGTCCGGCAGTTCATAATCGGCTGCAAAACCGGAGTGCAGAAATTCATATCCCAGAAAATTGCGAGCAGTGAATTTTTCCGAATGCGGAATTTTCCCCTTCTCCGGAAACGCCCGCAGGATATTCGGCAATCCGGCGGGCCGCTTTAGCTGACCGGCAATTGCGCGGGCGAATTGTTCCAGTACCGGCGGGGCGGCTTCCGCCAGATCATAGCTGTTAATCTTCACATAATAGGCACCGGCCAGAAAATTAAGCATCTGGCTCTCGCGGTACCCCTGGCTCCCGATGTCCAGGTAGTTGCCCTGCAGAGGCCGCTCCTGGCTGTAGAGACCGAATGCCAAAACAGGCGACCGGAAACGGTAGATTTCCACCAGCACCGATCTGTTACTGCTGTCCCAATATTCGCCCACCTGCAAATTCTGAAAATCGAAGCTCAGGTAAAATTCGGATGCCCCGTCAATATAATCGTAAAGATTGTCAGGTGAAAAGGACTGAATATCGGCGGGAGCGGTCCATCCCGGAATATTCGGAAAGAGGGAGGAAGCGGAATCGGCCGGCCGGACAAACTGAGACATGGAAAAGAGCAGAACAACGAGGAGCGTTTTTGTGGCAAGAGCCCTTGTGAATCCATTTCCGCCAATTTTAAGAACGGCTGTTTTGATGCTTTTCATTTTCATGCAAAAAACTCCCCGGGCACATCCCGCATCCGCACCACATCCCTGATTTTCTCCCCCACCGCAAATCCGCTGGCGCATTTGACTTCACATTCCCGGCAGTCACCGCACGGCTCACCGGGAAGATCGAGGGAAAGCAGCAGCTCCCGCGCCTCGGCAAAGTTTTTATAGCTGTAGGTATACATGTGGGCGCGCATGAGGTCGGGGATCGGCAGACGTTCCGGGCACTGCCCGAGGCATTGCCGGCAGCCCTGGCAATAGAATCCGCCATCTATGGCACCCAACTGCAATTCCTTTTTTTCCGGTTCAGTCAGATTCAGGTCCTCCATGACGGAAATATCGGTCTGCAACTGGTCGAAGGTGGTGAATCCCGGAATCGCGGTAGTCACATGCGGGTCCTGCAGCACCCACTTCAGGGCCGCTTTCGGATTGACCGGCTGCTGTTTTTCCGCATCCATAAAGCCGCCCGCCAGCGTTTTCATGGCGATAATACCGATTCCCGCATCAGCCGCTTTTCCAATTGCCTCCTGCATTTCCCGCAGATGCCCCTGTTTGAAATTATAGGCGGTAAGCACCACATCGTAGAATTTGCTGTCCGCGGCAGCATTCAGGACTTCCGGTTCATTGCTATGGGTCGATACCCCGGTGAAGCGGACTTTTCCCTCCTTTTTGGCCCTGGCCAGCGCATCCAGCAGCGGCGGGGAGAGCGCCGCTTCCCGGGTGCGGACGCCATGAACGTAGAGAATATCCACGTAGTCTAATCCCAGCCGCTTCAGGCTGATATCCAGTTTTCCCAGAAATTCGGTGCCGATTTCTTCGGGGGAGAGGGTCCTGCCCCTGCCGCGGGGCTCGCCGGGGACTTTGGTGGCGATCACAAAGGACTCCCGCGGCCGGCCCTTGACCACTTCCCCGATCATTTCCTCGTTTCTCCCGCGCTGATAACCATGCGCGGTGTCGAGATGAACAATACCCGCATCCAGGGCGGCCCGCACCAGATTGGGATTATCCGCATTCATTACCCCCATGCTCACCACGGGCAGTTCGATCCCTGTTTTTCCCAGCATCCTCCGGTTAATTTTTTGCTCTTTTTCCCGTTCAGTTTTCTGCTGTTTCAGGCCACCGGCTCCCAATAAAAAGATTCCGGCCACCCCCGTGACGGATGATTTCAGAAATTTCCGGCGGTCCAGTGATTTTGACGCTGACATTGGCCACTCCCCTGTATTTGGTGTGATTTCATTTTTCTATGCCGCTGAATTATGCTTCTATTAATTTCGGCCCCGGAACTCCTGCAAGGCAATTCTATGAAACAAATTTCCGGTTCCGGCTTCTGGTCGGGATATCAAGCCTATTTACGTTTGGTAATCGGTCATATGAATAAGGAACCGTTTATATTCACCGATGGTGCCCGGTTTGCTCAGAAAGTGCTTGCCAATATTTAACAAACAATCAGCCCAAAAACAAATGAATTCACGCCCGGAAAAAAGAATCCGCTTTCCAGGCAAAAAACCGGATTTCTCAAGTCTTGCCGACGATATACTTCCGTCCTGCGGCAAAGCATTTGTTTTTTTGCCTTATTCCCCATATTTTTATTTGCTATATTTAGCGGTTTATAAAAGGATTAGGGCACCTTAAAGTCGCAGAAGAGGCAGCGGTTCATATGTTTGAGCGTTTCAGAACGGCCGGCAGGGCATTGCAATATCGAAATTTCCGGCTCTTTTTCGGCGGCCAGAGTCTTTCCCTCATCGGCACCTGGATGCAGCGCATGGCGCTGGGATGGCTGGTCTACCGGCTTACCAATTCCACCTTCCTGCTGGGGGTGGTGGGCTTCTCCGGACAGCTTCCCATCTTTCTGTTTACGCCGTTTGCGGGTGTGCTGGCGGACCGGGTAAACAGGCACCGGCTGCTGGTTTTCACCCAGGGCATCGCCATGCTGCAGGCGCTGATTCTGGCATTTCTGGTGCTGGCCCATCTTATTCAGATCTGGCAGATTATTGCGCTCAGTGTGCTGCTGGGCGTCATCAACGCCGTGGACATGCCGGCCCGCCAGTCATTCATGGTGGAAATGGTGGAGAAGAAGAAAGACCTGGGCAACGCCATCGCCCTGAACTCTTCCATGGTGAACGGCGCCCGCCTGATCGGCCCCTCTCTGGCCGGCATACTCGTCGCCGCATTCGGGGAAGGGATCTGTTTTCTGCTCAACGGTATCAGCTACATAGCCGTTATCGGCGCGCTGCTTATGATGCGGCTGCCGGAATGGACTCCCCCGGCCCGCCGCGCGCGGCCAGTCCAGCAGCTGCGGGAAGGATTCCGTTATGCATCCTCTTTCGCCCCCATCCGTTCCGTTTTGCTTCTGCTCTCGTTGGTCAGCCTAGTGGGTATGCCCTACACGGTTTTGATGCCGGTTTTTGCGAAATCCATTTTGCAGGGCGGCCCCAATACCCTTGGTTTTCTGATGGGCGCAGCGGGAGTAGGCGCGCTCACCGGCGCCATCCTGCTGGCATCGCGCAGTTCTGTTCTCGGGCTCGGCAGGTGGATTGTGCGGGCTACCGCACTATTCGGCCTGGGCCTGATTGCATTTTCCTTTTCCCGGAACCTGCTGCTCTCCCTGTTTTTTATGCTGTTCACCGGATTCGGGATGATCCTGCTGATGGCGACCAGCAACACCGTGCTGCAGACAATTGTCGAGGATGACAAACGCGGGCGGCTGATGAGTTTTTACAGTTTTTCAATCAGGGGAATGGCGCCTTTCGGGAGCCTGCTGGCCGGCGGGCTGGCCAGTCTGATCGGCGCGCCGTTTACGCTCGTTTTCGGCGGGATTGTCTGTCTGGCGGCTGCTTTTGTATTCTACCATCGTCTGCCGGCCCTGCGAAAACTGGTGCATCCGATTTATGTGAAGATGGGGATCATTCCTCAAATCGCCAGCGGTTTGCAGAGCGCCACCGATATAACAGCGCACGATAAAAATCTGAACTGAGCTGCGGTCTGCTATACAACCTTCACCACAATCACCGTCATATCATCATTCTGCGTTTCATTTCCGGCAAACTGCCGGACGTCAGCGATAATCCGTTCTTTAATCTGCGTCGCGGAGAGGCTGGCTGTATCCATGCCTTCCAGCAGCCGCCTCAAATTTATCTCACTGTACAGTTCCCGCTTCACATTCCGCGCTTCGGTCACGCCGTCTGTGTTCAGAATCAGCACATCTCCGGAATTGAGGCTGAGACGTTTTTCCTGGTAAACGGTATCGGCCACCGTTCCCAGGGGGAATTTGGCGCCCTCGCTTTCCAGAAAATCAGCCCTGCCATCGGTCTTCAGTAAAGGCCGGTCCAGCCCGGCATTGGTAAATGTCAGTGAGCGGCTGCGGACGTCCAGCGACGCCAGACACAGCGCGATAAAGACATTTTTCCGGGTCTTGTTGATGAGGGGCAGGTTCATCCGGGTCATTATCTCGAAAACAGGAAGGTCCTCATTAGTCCGGGAGCAGATCATGCCACTGGCCATCACGGCGGTCATGGCGGACTTCATCGCCTTGCCCGAGACATCCCCGATGGCAACGCCAAACCTGGTTTTCTGTTTGTCCAGCCAGAAATAATCAAAAAAGTCTCCGCCCACTTCATTGGCCGGCAGGCAGATCCCGGAGATCTCGAATCCTTCGACCACAGGGTCGGTATGGGGCATGATGGTCATCTGGGCATCATGGGCCGCTTGCAGTTCCGCTTTCAGGCGCACATTTCTCAGCCGCCGGCGGTAAGAAATTATTAGAATTGCGGCAGCCACCAGCCCCGCCAGAAGAATAAACCATCCGGTTTTCCAGAAGGGCGGCGTAATGACTATTTTCAGGCTACTGCCTGTTTCATTCCAGATGCCGTCGTTGTTGGAGCCCTTCACCCTGAAAACATAGGTGCCGGGCGCCAGGGTGGTGTAGGTCGCGAATCGCTTGCGTGAATCCGTGTAAATCCAGTCCTCATCCAAACCGTCCATTTTGTAGGCGTAAAGATTCTTGCCGGGGGCCGTGTAATCCAGCGCGGCAAATTCCAGGGAGAAAACATAATCTTTATAGGAAAGTGTCATCTCCCTCATCTCGGAGATAGATTGATCGAACTTCACATCCCGATTCAATTTCTGAAATGCGGTAATGACCACCGGCGGAATAAAAGGATTGGATCTGATTTGGGAAGGATAAAAGGAGTTGAATCCGTCAATCCCTCCAAAGAACATCTCACCGCCGGCACTTTTGAAAAATGCACCGCCATTGAACTCATTACTCTGCAGGCCATCCGCTTCCGTGAAATTCCTGAACGTCTTATTATCCGGATTAAATTTACACAGACCATTATTGGTGCTCATCCACAGGTTCCCTTCCCCGTCTTCCAGGATTCCGTAAATGGCATTGCTGGGCAGCCCGTCCTCCGTGGTGAAGGCAGTAAAGGTATTTTTGCTTTTATCGAATTTGTTGAGACCGCCGCCCCATGTCCCCAGCCATAGTATGCCGTCCTTGCTCTCGTGGATGGCAAATATGGAATTGCTGTTCAAACCGCCGGTTTGACCGGGATTTACCCGGTAGTGGACAAAAGTGCCGGTTTCCCGCTCCATTTTTTCCAGACCTCCGCCCTGGGTGCCAATCCAGAAATCGCCGGTTTGGTCTTCATAGATGACCCGCACAAAATCGTTGCTCAGGCTGTTGGGATCGGCCGGATCATTTTTGTATCGCACAAAAGAAGGGGCGGACGCCGGTGAAGATCCCGGCACCATCTTATTCAACCCGCCGCCGTTGGTGCCGACCCATATCGTTCCCGACCGGTCCTGAAAGATGGAGCGCAGCTCGTCATGGCTGAGACTGGACGGATTTGCGGGATCGTGACGATAGGCTTCAAATTTACCGGTTTCTCTGTGAAATCTGCAGAGACCGCCGCCGTGGGTGCCGATCCAGAACACGCCGTCCCGGTCTTCAAAAATAAAGCGCACAATATCACTGCTCAGCGTATGGAGATCGTCCGGATTATTCCGGAAATGAGTGTATTGGCTGGTGTTGCGATCCAGGCGGTCCATCCCGCCGCCGTGAGTACCGATCCACAGGATGCCCGATGCATCCTCGTAAATGCTCCACACGATGGGATGCCCCAAGCTATTGGGCCTGTTGAGTTCTGACCGGTAGAGGGAAAACTGCTTCCTGCTGCGGTCGATTTTGTCAATTCCGCCGCCATAGGTTCCCAGCCACAGAAGGCCGGAACGGTCCTCATAAATATCCATTATTTCATCGTAGCTGATGCTGGACTGATCCAGCGGATTGGTCCTGAAACTGATGAATTTGTCCGTCTCGCGGTCCAGGATGGAAAGCCCGCCGCCATGGGTGCCGATCCAGAGATTTCCCTCGTCATCTTCAAATATTTTATTCACCTGGTTATGACTGAGGCTGAAGGGATCATTGGGATTGTGCAGATAGCGAATGAAGCGATCGGTTATCGCCCCGGAAACATCAAGCCGGTTCAGTCCGCCGCTCCGGGTCCCGACCCATAGCATACCGCGGCTGTCGTAATAAAGCGAGGTCACTTCATTCTGACTGAGGCTGAACGGATTACCGGGCTCATTTCTGTAATGAACGAATTCCCCGGTCTCGGGGTTCAGCCTGTTCAGTCCGTCATCCGTTCCCACCCAAAGGCCTCCGGCATCATCCTGGCATACGGCCCGCACATAATTATTGCTGAGGCTTTTTGGGTCCGAAGCATGATGCAGATAACGGGTGAAAACCGCCGCTGTCACGGCAGTATCCTCGGGGTGGAATTTGTTTAGTCCCAGATCGGTCCCGATCCACAGGATGCCCTGGCGATCTTCGAAAATAACGTTGATATTGTCATTGCTCAGGGAATTGGGATTTTCCGGATCGTAGCGATAATGGGTGAATCTTTCAAATTTCTGATCGTAACGGTCAAGACCACCATAGAATGTGCCAATCCACAGAATGCCCCGTTTATCGACGTGCAGGGCGGTCACATCATTCGTACCCAGACTATTCTGATTTCCGGGATCACGTTTGAGGACCGTAAATTTGTAGCCATCATATTTATTGAGGCCGTCCTCGGTCCCAAACCACATAAATCCCAGGCTGTCCTGTGCAACGCATTTGACAATACTCTGCGACAATCCCTCATCCAGAAAGATTTGCTCAAAAGTCAAATTCATTTTCGAACTAAAATCTTTCGACGGTGCTATGCGGTATTCTCCGCCGTCACCAGCCGCACGAAGAATCCCGGCGAGAATAAGGGAAAGCAAAATAAAACTCAGCTTTCTTTCAAAGAGTAGCAGAAGTCTTGTAAATGCTTCCGACAAAATTTTCAGAGACATAAAATATTTCCCTTCTTCTTTTCCCAAAACCGGTCTAACGAAACGCGTATTGCAGAACCGGCCTATTTACTTCGCTGGGACCGTTTTAAAATCGATTTTACAGAACTGAAGCCAACTTCTTGCAAATTGTGACAGCCAAACAGATCTCAAACTTCGTGATATAATCAATCCGGATGCATAAAAAGGTTTTCGCTTTCAGGTCCATTCAGTTGCCGTGGGTATAAAAGACCTCAAAAGATTAGCCGGCTTGAATGATCGGGAAGCGGAGTATTGAGGAGGAAAGAAGATTATTCTGATCGATGGAGAACCTATTACGCTTCCGCAGCAGCGCTTTTGATATGGGAGTAACCATTCATAAATTATTTTTAATTTATATGACAGCTTCACTTATTATTAATAAAAAATTTTTGCCCACGCCAGTGTACCTACGGTTCCTGCATTTTGAAAGATTCGGCTATTTTGCTCACGTGTGAATTTATTCAATAACAATGCAAAATGAAACAGCAATCGGCGCATTAAAGCTGAGATTTTTTTCTATGCTGCAAATTTTCATTCAAAACAAGCGGCAGATTACGGGCAACATAATCCTGAAAATTTCGTAAAGGTCAAGATGTCATTTCCCGAAGGGAATCCCAAATAACACCTCATGTACGAGATTAATGTTTCCATAAATTTAGGGGGTTACTATGATGATGTATCGTTTAACCACTGTTTTGCTGGTGATACTGTCTACCCTGCTCTTTGCAGGTCCGCAGGCGGATACAATTCCGCTCACCACCCAATCCGATGATGCACTGCAACTCTTTCTGCGGGGCAGGGATCTGGCTGAAAAGCTGCGGGGACAGGAATCTATTCGGCATTATCAGAGGGCGGTAGAGCTCGATCCGAACTTTGCCATTGCCCATCTGAATCTGGCCTTGGTTCAGCCAACCGCCAAGGATTTTTTCGAAAGCCTGAACAGGGCCAAAGAGTTGGCGGATAAGGTTTCCGAGGGCGAGAGGCTCTGGATTTTGGGCGTCGATGCCGGCGTGAACGGATTTCCCATGAAGCAAAGGGAATATTATCTAAAACTGGTTCAATTGTATCCCAATGACGAGCGGGCCCACAATCTGCTGGGGACGCACTATTTCGCCCAACAGGAGTATGATAAGGCCATTGCTGAATACAGCCGGGCCATCCGGATCAATCCTGGATTTTCACAGGCCTATAATCAATTGGGATATGCCTACAGGTTCATCGGGAATTACGATGAATCGGAAAAATCCTTCCAAGCGTACATTGAATTGATTCCTGATGATCCCAATCCCTATGATTCCTATGCCGAACTGCTCATGAAAATGGGAAAATACGAACCTTCTATTGAACAATACAAAAAAGCGCTGGGGGCAGATCCCAACTTCGTCGCCTCTCACATCGGCATCGCAACCAATCTCAATTTAATGGGGAAACATTCCGAGGCAAGGGAGCAGTTGAAGAAACTTCAATCGATGGCAAGAAATGAAGGAGAGCAGCGCGCCGCGCTTTTCGCCATGGCGATATCCTATGTGTATGAAGCGCAAATGGAGAAAGCCCTGGAAATGATGGAACAGCAATATCAGATGGGCGCCAAAATAAACGATCATGCAGCGATGGCCGGCGATCTGATCGCCATGGGAAATATCTACTATGAAATGGGTCAATTTGACAAGGCCAAATCCATATATGAGAAAGCCAACCAGACCATCCAAAACTCCGGTCATAAAAAGGAGATTAAAGATAATGCCCAGAGAAACTATCTTTACAATTCCGCGCGCGTTGCTTTAATGCAGAAGGACCTGACCACTGCCAGGGCCAGAGCGGAGGAGTTTCGGAAGGCGGTGAATGCCATTCAAAATCAGCCCCAAATTTGGCTGTCACATGAAATAGACGGACTGATTGCCCTGCAGGAGAAAGATTATGAGAAGGCCATTGAGGAATTAAAACAGGCCAACGTGCAGAATCCCTACACCCACTACCGGCTGGCATCTGTTTATCTGGCCAGGGGAGACAAGGAGAACGCCCGCATATTTTTCAGCAATGCGGCTGAGCATAATACCCTCAACAGCATGCAGCATGCCTTCATCCGGGCCAAAGCAAGGAAGATGCTGACAAGTCTATAATATTTTAGGCGAAGTTGCGAAAACCGCTTCGCACCGGAATGATTACCAATCCATTTGTGCCCGCCCGTTCATCCGACCGGCGGGCATTTTTTTATGCCTCAGGCCCACCGTTATCCAATATTCCCATACTCTGAAAAAATTAAAACCCTATGTTCTTGATCAGCAGGTATTATATTATTCTTTTGTCGGACTAAATTCCGGGCTTTTTAATAAACCGTAATTTTTGCCTGACTTGTTTCATCGCAAAAAAATAGCAACTTTTGATTGAAAGAATAATCTGATGCGGCTTTCAGCAGAGAATATTACACTTTTTACGACAGAGAATCCCCTGCTCATGGATTGCGGTTCGTCCCTGGCACCTGTTTCTGTTACTTTCGAAACATACGGAGAGTTAAATCCGGAAGGCACGAACGCCATTCTGATTTGTCATGCCCTTACCGGGAGCGCCCACGCAGCAGATGACGGCAGCGGCCCGGAAAATGCCCGAATCAACCGCAATCCGAACGGGCCCGGCTGGTGGGGCAATGCCATTGGAAAGGGCCGGGCATTCGATCCCGGGAAATATTTTATCATTTCATCAAACATACTGGGCAGTTGCTATGGGACCACTGGGCCCGCCAGCACAAATGAGAAAACGGGCGGTCCCTACCGCATGGATTTCCCGCAGATGACGGTAAGAGATATGGTCAGGGTGGAAAACGCCCTGCTAAGGCGTCTTGGTGTGAACCAGTTGGTGACAGCGGCAGGCGGATCACTGGGCGGCATGCAGGCGCTTGAGTGGGCGGTCATGTATCCGGAGATGGTGCAGTCAATTATTCCTATCGCTACGGTGGCCCGGCATACCGCCTGGGGGATCGGCTTAAACGAGGTTGCCCGACTGGCCATCATGAATGATCCGGCGTGGGAAAAGGGAAATTATACGGAGCAGCCGGTGCAGGGACTTGCCCTCGCCCGCA
Source organism: Calditrichia bacterium (assembly GCA_037381445.1). GTDB lineage: Bacteria > Calditrichota > Calditrichia > RBG-13-44-9 > RBG-13-44-9 > JARRQT01. The sequence continues at coordinate 8,323 of JARRQT010000040.1, read as the reverse complement.
TGGCCGCCATGATATCTTACCGCACCGCTTCCTCCTACGAGGCAAGATTCGGGAGACAACAGATTGCGGATGCCGAGGAGATAAGAGCCAGGGAATTGTTCCCAGCCACCCTGCCGGGATTTCAAATCGAGAACTACCTCCGCTACCAGGGGCAAAAACTGATTAAGCGCTTTGACGCGAATACTTATATTTACCTGACCCGGGCCATCGATTCCCACGATCTGGCGGAAAACCGCGCGCCATTAAAGGACGTTCTGGCAGCTATAAAGGCCCAAACGCTATGCATAGGAATTTCCAGCGACATTCTATATCCGCCGGAGGAGCAGCGCGCCATCACCGCGGCAGTTCCTAACGGACGCTATGCTGAAATCAAATCCGTTCACGGCCACGACGCATTTCTGATAGAATATGACCAATTGAATGGACTGATCGGCAGGTTTCTTGCGGAAATATGATTTGTTATTCCTGGTTTAGTCACCAACCCGCTTATTTCTCAGGGTCACTGCGTTAATTTCCTGATCCCCTCAAAAGAATCGACTATTCACAAAGCAAAAATTGGACGGCCCGCATTTATTCAAAATTGGCTGTTTACTCCAGCCGATTTTTCTGTTAATATTAACAGTCAATGCAAGAGTTCTTGGAATTAATGAGGAAAGAAAAAGCATGTCTCCGATACTGACTGATATATCAACGACAGCCCTTACCCAGGCCTGCGAGGATAATTTCATAGAATTCAGAAAATTTTTCAGCGGCTTATCCGGTGCGGAACTGCACGATGAAGAGGATATCCTGTGGCTGGATACCGGCCTGCCCTACGGAAAGTGGAACGGCATTTTCAGAACACACCTGCAGCCCGAAAACATTGAGCACAGTGTTTTGGATATTTTGGCCCATTTCCGGGCCAGGCAGCTTCCTTTCAGCTGGTGGATCGGCCCGTCAACCCGCCCCGGAAACCTGGGGAAGTATCTGGAATCTCAGGGATTTGCACTGGAGGAGTCTTCTCCGGCAATGGCTGCGGTGCTTGATAATATCCCCGAACCCTATCCCGCTGCTTCTGAATTATTCATAAGAAAAGTGGAAAATTCAGGGGATTTGAAATTGTTTCTTGAAATTGTGCAGGATGGATTCCACATCCCGGATAATGCACTGCAGGACCTGCTGGATTTATACTCACAAGCCTACGCAAAATCTCAGCCGCCGTTTATCCACTTTCTGGGCTTATGGGACGGTGAACCCACCGCCGCGACCTCTCTGTTCCTAAACGGCCGGTCTGCGGGCATCTATAATGTGGCCACGCTGCCCCCTGCCCGTGGTCAGGGGATTGGAACCGCACTCACCACAAAAGCCATGGCGCAGGCCCGCAAGCTGGGCTACCGGGTGGCCGTTTTGCGGGCTTCCGATATGGGCCGGGGGGTCTACCGGCAACTGGGTTTCCGGGAATACTGTAAACTCGATCAATACATTTTTAATGGTTGAGAGACATGCATATCCTCAAAATGTTTGTTGCCTCGGAGAACAAGATTAAAGGATTTAAAGACCTTGCGTGTGTTTGAATATGAATATTTTTCAATTAATTGTCATGGGGCGGGAAGCGAATACCACATTCAACCCCCGGCTCATATTGTAAAAATTATTCTGATAAGAGAATCCCGATGCTCCTGGTGAAAGTGGATCCGCGCAGTCGCGTGCCGGTGTACCGGCAAATTATTCAGCAGATCAGTGATCTCATCGAAAAAGATTCCCTGGAAAAAGGGACGATATTACCCTCCAGCAGGGACCTTGCTAAAAAGCTGGGATTGGACCGCACTACGGTTTACCGGGCTTATCAGGAACTGGCCGCCCTGGGGTACATCGCAAGCCGGCCCGGTTCCTATACCACCGTGCGGCAGCGCCCCAAGGTGTTTCAGAATGCCAGCGAACCGGAGGAAAGTATCATCAACTGGCCCGATGCTTTGAGTGATTCCAGCCGGTATCTATCCGGTATTTATCAAAAACATCTCGCTGTGAAATCCTTGCCGACGTCAGACGAGATTATCGATTTCTCTCCGCTGCAATTGGACTCCCGGGTATATCCGACCAATGATTTCAGGCGATGCCTGAATGAAGTACTGGTGAATAACGGAGCGGAAATTCTGGGTTACGGTGATCATTCCGGATACCAGCCTTTGCGTGAAGATATTGCCAGACGGCTGCAGATTCACGGCATCAGTATCACTCCCGGAGAGATCCTGATCACAAACGGGGCCCAGCAGGCCATGGACCTGGTGTTTAGCCTATTCGCAGAAAAAGGAAACGCCGCAGCCATAGAGACACCCACGTATTCAAATGCCATTCCGCTTCTCCGCCACCATAAAATGAGAGTGCTGGCGGTTCCCGTGCTAGATGACGGCATGGACCTCCGTCAACTGGAAAAATATCTGAAATATGATAAACCGGCTTTCATATACACAATCCCTAATTTTCATAATCCGACGGGCATTACCACCAGCCAGGTCCACCGGGAGGCATTGCTGTCGCTGGCCAATACCTGCAAAACGCCCATTGTGGAAGACGGATTTGAAGAGGAAATGAAATATTTTGGCAAGGTGGTGCTTCCCATAAAATCGATGGATACCCATCAGAGCGTCATCTACCTGGGCACCTTTTCGAAGGTGCTCTTCCCGGGGATTCGCCTGGGATGGATCGCCGCCAACAAATATTGCATACGGCATCTCGCAGCGATTAAACGTTTTACGGACCTGTCCGGCAGCACCCTGCTGCAGGCGGCGGTTTCCGCATTTTTGCGACACGGATATTATGATCTCCACATCAAAAAAATGCACCGCATCTTCCGCAAACGGATGCAAACCGCCCTGAACGCCCTGCAGGAGCATATGCCGGAGAATATGACCTGGACAAAGCCGGACGGGGGATATACCATTTGGATTGACCTCAAGAAACCTTATTCCAGCGAGGAGTCTATCAGAGAATTGCTGAATCGTCATGAGGTTTCGGTTTCTCTGGGGGATATGTTCTTCGGTGGTTCCTGTCCCCATCGCTATTTCCGGCTTTCAATCTCCAGTCTGAATACCGAAGAAATACGGGCCGGCATCGCTCGTCTGGGAGACGCCTTACATGAATTTAACAATAAAGGGAGTTTTTAACATGCTGGGTTTACAAAAAGGAATCATTTACGGGCCGGTGAATTCCCGGAGACTGGGACGTTCACTGGGCATTAACCTCTCGCCGATAAAATATAAATTATGCACCTTCGACTGCCTCTACTGCCAGTATGGATGGACGAAAATTCACGGTAGAACTGTGGAATATCCGGGATTGCTGCCGGCATTACCGGACGTCTTGCAGGCCATCGAAGCCTCGCTGTCGCATTTGTCTCCGAAACCGGATTACATTACCTTTTCAGGAAATGGAGAACCCACCCTGCATCCCCGTTTCGGAGAAATTGTGGACGGTGTGATCGAACTTCGCGATCGCCTGTCGCCGCAATCCAGGACCGCTGTCTTATCCAATTCAGCCACCGCGGATGAACCCAAAGTCAGCAATGCGATTGCCAAGCTGGATGTAAAGATAATGAAACTGGATTGCGGTACTGAGGAGTGTTTTCTAACCTATAACCGCCCCTGTGAAGGAAGCACACTGGAAAAGATTGTCCGCGGTTTGACGGCAATCCCGGCGGTTACCATTCAGACGCTGTTCACCGCCGGTCAGGCGGGAAATTACACGGAACATAATCTGGAAGCCTGGATGCGACTTCTCAGGAAAATTCACCCGATAGCTGTGCAGATTTATACGCTGGACCGCGGCTATCCGTCCAAAGAGATAGATCCACTGACAAACGACCAGTTGATTCATGTGCAGGATGAGCTGGCAAAAGAAGGGACCAACGCCGCCGCTTATCCCAGCCGCAGACAAGTTCAAAAATAACCGGAGAGTGAAGAATACGGATTATTGTGACAGCTCTGTTGCGAGCACAGAAACCAGGTATATGCGCTACGGCGCAGCCGACTTTCTGCTCCCGGCACCAAAAATAATATAAATTTTTTGGTATATTATTGTAACCAATTAAAATTAATCCCCGTAAATATATTCAGTTTTATTTGGAATCATCATCAAAAAAGTGGCGAAGCACGGTGGCAGGCAAGCCTGATTAATTAATACAATATTAATTTAATATAGGGGGTCGTGTCATGAAGCGCTTACTATTAGTTTTAGTGGTCTTCGTGTTTACTATAACACAATTCGCACTGGCAGGGAATAAAGACCAGCTGGCATCAACAGACTGGGATGCTTTCAGCAAAAATCTGGTTATGGCAATTGCTTCCGGTAATGACGGATTGCAGCAGTCCGCCATGCAGCAGATCATCACTTACAGTGACTATCTGGATGTGGAGAATGCCAGATTCGATCTGGTGCATATTTACCGGTTTCATAATAATGAGCGGGTTCGGCAGTTAGCGGTCGTTACCCTGCATAAAATCGGGAACAGGTGGGCGATGGATTTTCTGAAGCGAAATCTGAAGTTCGAGGATAATCCAACAATTTACCGCCAGATTGTCGACTGCATGTATCGCGATCAGCAGTCTTCCGGGATCGCGGCGGATCAAAAGGAATCAGAAATAATTTTCTCGCAGAAGATCAAATAAATCAGATAGATTTTGTATTTCAGGACCCCATATCCCTGGAAAGGGATATGGGGTTTTTTATTTCATCGACTATATAATCGGAATTTCCGAAAAATGCCCGGATAACAGATTCAATGCGGACCATTCATTTTAAGAGTAGGAACAGCAGGTATTTTTGTGATTTGAAATAAAATCTGATTCCGGCATCATCATTCAGTGACCACAGCCACCTTTTCAATTCTTTTGATCCCGTTGCGGTTTAGCACCAGCCGGAACCGTTTGTGCGTCACGGTCTGCCTCATGGTATATTTTATCACCATATTCACATGATACACCCGTTCTCCGTAAATTTTTTTGAATGATTCATCGGTCAAAACATAAAGTGCTTTACGCGGATTATCCATTTTATTGAGAAAACGCTCGACGTTAAAGCGCAGTATGTCATTGATTCCATCCACCTGATAGTCGGAATAGATGTTTTCGAAAATTTCCGGATTTATGCGGATTTGTTTGCGGAACAGAATGATGCTCTCATTTGCAAACTTGTTATCAAATTCCAGAGTCCTATCCTTGTTGCGGATTTTGAGCACCGGTTCCGGCACTTTATCTGTCCTGATAAAATAGAAACCTTCCCGATATTTCCCGATGTTGAACTTGGAATTCATGTAAATTTTTGTTTTATGATCAAAAAGCGACCGAGATATTTTTCTCATGAAATATTCGCGGAAAACTTCCTTGATCCGGTCTTTAAACATGTAGCTGATGACCAGGGCGACAAACAGGGGTATGGTAAAATTTCCATACTGGCGCTGGCTGAAAAAGGCGACACCGGTTGCAAAAATCATGGCGATTCCCGCCGCAAGACTCAAGAGGAAGTGCTCCCAGAATCGCCCCTCCGGCTCCACATCGGTATTCAGATATAACACGCTTTCCAGATACTTTTTGAGCACACTGTAGCGGAATATCAGGGACTCATTATCCGAGTCGTTTTCCGGAACGGAGTGATAACCATTCTGCTGCCGGTGCTGGATCTCGCGGTGAATGATTCCCAACAATTTGCCGGAAAATTTTTCGTAATCGTTCTGTGATTTTTTCTTCAGGAGCTCAAGCAAATCGTAGGTGTATTTTTCCACCAGCAGGCTGATGTACTCATCGCTGAACAGATAGATGGCGAACACCTGTTCCGAAACCGAGGGGACATTAATTATTTTCCTCAGTTTCCTGAATTCGGCAACTATTTTGGGGGTAGACTCGATATAGCGGTGAACCAGATCCGAAAGATCGCCGGCATGTTCCTTCTTAAAAATTAAACTGATATGGTCACGCAGAGCACTCTTAAGAATCGCGCTGAACATCTTGTTGTGGTACTCAAAGCTTGAAATCGCGGAGCTGGTCGTATTTTCCGCCAGCTCCACAAAACTTTTTCTCAGGTTTTCCAGCGGCGCTGCCTCGCCTGAACATATCTGCCTCAGCAACAAGCTGGGCGTTTTAAAGCGGACATAGCTCTTTATATCCTGATAAAAGTCGTCTTTGCTGTAGGTCCGGCGGTTTACTCCAAGGCTGTTTGGAATGAAAAAATAGGTCTCTACCTCATAGGCATTTTCTTTGGCACCATTTTCAAGCTGATAATTAAGCTTGATTTCAAATTGGTATCTGTCATGTATTTTTACGATATCTTCAATCATGGCAAGAAGCGCTCTTTCGGATGCATCCTTTTATGAATATGATTTTTAATTTCCGGAATATAACAAACGACTCTCATCAGAAAAGCACAAATTAATAAAGTTGTACGACACTTTCACTACATTTAAATAAATCGTGCGGCGAAAGTGTCAGGCTTTCTGATTGACGAAACTGTTCGTAGGAAGAATCGGTTAAACATCCGCGTTCAGAAATAAACGCCAAAAGAAACAATGGAAAAGATCCGGAAGGCAGGAGCCGATCAATGAAATTACCCGGAATTATAGTACAGATAGTCAGATCTCAAGTTATTCACCCGTTATCTTTCCTCTTGTGCAAATGCGGAAAGGGGGTGCGATGAGCATCGAATTTCAGATATTGGGTCGGCCAGGCTACGATAACGCGCTTCATGTGTCCGTCAACAGCGGGCACGCTTTTTACAGACTGCAGTTTGACTGCGGCGATAAATGTCTCACGGAACTGAAATTTTCGGAAACCCTGGCGATCGACCACCTGTTCTTTTCCCATCTGCATATGGATCACGTTGCAGGATTTGACCTGTTTTTCCGCAGGAACTTCAAGCGCGAGTCCAAACCCAATGTCATCTGGGGTCCGCCGGATACGACGACGATTATCCACCATCGCTTTCGGGGATATATGTGGAACCTCACCGCAGACCTGCCGGGTCAGTGGCTGGTAAATGATATTTATCCCGATCATATAAAAAGCCGGCGATTTCTGACCAGCGAAGCATTTGAGTATGCGCATGATGCCGGTGTGCGCCCTTTTAACGGTGTCATGCTGGAAAATGATGACTTCCGGATCGGGGCGTTTCGGATGAAGCATTTGACGCCCTCGATGGCATATATTGTGCGTGAGAAGCCGCATCTGAATGTAAACAAAGAAAGGCTGGAAACTTCCGGTCTCAAACCCGGCCCTTGGATTGAAAAATTAAAATCGGCGGCCGGTGAAAAGGGAGATTTCATAGAAATCGAAAACGAGAAATACAGTTTGAAGAAACTGCGGGACGATCTGCTGGAAGAAACGCCGGGAGATTCCCTTGCCTACATGACGGATTTTCTCATGGATGAAGCCGCAAGAGCCAGATTGCTGCCCTCCCTGCAGGGTATCAAATATATGATATGCGAAAGTCAGTATCTGCATGATCACAAGGACCTTGCGGATAAAACCTGCCACATGACCTGCACCCAGGTTGCGGAAATCGCCCGAGCGGCCAATGTGGACAACCTTTTTCTGTTTCACGTATCGGACAGGTATCAGCCTAATGAATTAAAACGGATGCTTGCTGAAGCACGCTCTATTTTTCCCAATGCACGCTTTTCTGAACACTGGAAAATATGAAACTTGTCATCAGGGAACCGGCCATTTGAATTCCCTGTTTTCAAGATAATAGATGACCTGCTGAACGCTCTGCTCCGCCTTCCGCTGCACAGATTCCACGGTATTAAAAGCGTTGTGGGGCGTAAAAATCACATTGTCATATTCGGACAGCGCCAGGGTGGCTTTCACTTCTTCATCTTCGCTCTTTCTGCCGCTGCGCAGCGCCACCGCCAATTCGCTTTCATGATTATACACGTCCATGGCCAGACCGCCCAGATGCTGCTCCCGCATCAACCGAAGCAGGTCAGCCGCGGGAGACATTTCACCGCGCGCAATATTCACAAAAACAACACCTTTCCGGGCAGCTTTCAAACGGGCATAGCTGAAGTAAGCCATGTTCTCTCCGGTCAGGTTCATGGCGCACACAATAATATCCGCTCCGGACAGTGCCTTCTCGACGGACTCATAGTGAACAAAGTCGTGCTTCTGAATAATATCGACCCCGACGACCTGCATGCCCAGACCCATCCCGATCTTCGCTACCTCCGAACCGATATTCCCGACACCCACCACGGCCAGATTTTTCCGCTCGCATTCAAAGCCGGTGAGACCGTCCCGGTTGAAATCGTTAAATTTCTTTATCTGCCGGGGAAGCTTCCGCAAAAGCGCCATCCACAGCA
>JARRQT010000039.1:0-35318 GCA_037381445.1 Calditrichia bacterium | reverse complement strand
TACCAGCGACTGCCCCAGCCCCCTGCTCCCCAGCATCTGGGCCAGCAGCCCGCCCATGGAATGGCCCATAATAATGGGCTTCTCATCCAGTTGCCCGATTTCCCGCTCCAGGTCTGCCGCGTAATCCAGCAGGCTGGTTGTTCCCAGCCGGGGATCCGGTAAATCCCCGGGATTCATGTCATGATAGCGGAGGGTGGGTGTTAGGAACTGGTATCCCTTTTCCTTAAAATAATTCCTGTAATATTCCCAGTACCAGGGAGTTCCCCACATGCCGTGAATCATGAAGATGGTTTTTGACATATCATTTCTCTCTCGCTTCGGTTTCCTTTGCATACGTTTTTCCGGCAGCCCGGTTCAATTATCAGACCGGGACCGGGAACCTTAATGCATAGCTCCGTTAAATACCGCGCATGAAATTAAGGAGATTTAATTTTCATGTAAAATTTATCACAACTTTCCGGATTTTGTTCCGTATTTCTGAAGCAATTTTGTGGGTTAACAAAACAGAAAGGCAGCACAATGAAAGGTATATTTACTGTTTTTCTTTTGGCAGCAGGAATAATTTGCTTTCTTTTTCCACGGGAAAATGCGAAGGCAGATATCAATTCCATTTTAAATTCTGAAACATATCATGGGGAATTTATTCCCAATTCGCTTACCACGCTTCGTCCGGTTCTTATTAATCAACCCATTTCCGTTGACGGCATTCTCGACTCCGCCTGGTTCGCCAATGCCAGTTTCGATAATTTCACCGAGTTTGAACCGTCCGAAAATAAGCGGCCGGACGTCGTTACGGGCGGTTATCTGACTTATGATCGGGAGAACCTGTATATCGCTTTCGTCTGCCAGGACCCCGACATTTCACAACTGCGGGCCTCGCTAACAGACCGCGACAAGATGTACAATGACGACTGGGTTTGTGTGAGTATCGATCCCTACAACGACCAGCAGAAGGCCTATGAATTTTACATCAATGCGCGGGGAATACAGGGGGACCGGCTCTGGCAGGCCAACGGCACCGAGGATGAGAGTTTCGATCTGGTCTGGCAGGGAGATGCCTCCATCTTCGAGGGTTACTGGACGGCAGAAATGAAAATCCCATTTGAGAGCCTGCGATTTCCCAGCGATGAAAATCAAAACTGGCGGATCCATTTTATCAGAAATTACCCCCGGGAAAATCAGTACAAGTATTCATGGATGCCGATTTCCGCCAACAACAACTCGCTGATGGGCCAGGCCGGCACCATTCAGTTTTCCCTTTCCCGCAGCTCCTCCCCGGCAAATAATTTGGAAGTGCTGCCCTATGCCGTCGCCACTCAGCAAAGCTACCGCATACAGGATCCGGCGGAGGGAACGGTGGGTCAGTGGGAATCACAGCAGCCGGAGAGCAGGTTCGGGTTCGGCCTGAAATACAGCCTCTCCTCCAATCTGATAACGGATTTTACCTACAACCCGGATTTCAGCCAGATTGAATCGGATGCCGGCCAGATCAGCATTAATAATCCCTTCGCGCTGTTTTATAATGAAAAACGGCCTTTTTTCCAGGAAGGAAGCGATGTATACCAGGTGGACTACAATTCCACCGCCGGCATCGCCATTGACCAGTACATCAATCTTTTTTATTCCCGCAGCATCAACGACCCCATGATGGCGGCCAAGCTCTCCGGCAGAAAGGGCCGGATAAGTTTCGGCTACACCTCGGCCTATGACCGCAATACCCCTTTTGTCATTCCTTTCGAGGAAAGAAGCGCGGTGCTCTCCACGGACCGGAATTCCTACAGCAATGTGCTGCGCATGAAATATGACCTGGGCAACCGCTCGGCGGTGGGTTTCATCCTCACGGACCGCCGGCTGGCGGAAGGGAGCGGTGAAAACTCGGTGGCTTCACTGGATGCCACGGTGCGCCTATCCGACAAATATAATTTCTCGCTGCTCACCGCCCTGAGTCATACCCGGGAAGCCAATGATCCCGAATTATCATCGCAAATGGGCAGCGGATATTTCGAAGCAGGAAACGGAATGAAAACGGCCGCCTTTGACGGCGAATCATTTTACGGAAAACTCCTGCGGGCGAAACTGAACCGCGATTCCCGGCACTGGATCGCCACCCTGGCCTTCCAGGATTTTTCTCCCGGTTTCCGGGCCGATAACGGATTCATTACCTCCAACAGTTACCGGGCGCTTGAATACATCACCGGATATTATTTCCGCTTCGAGCAGAATCCCGTTTTTACCGCAATCCGCCCGCGAATGAGCGTCTGGCGCAAATACAATTATGACGGCATCGTCAAAGATACGGGACTGCGGACCAGTATTGTCTTCTTTCTCAATAAGCAAACCAATGTGAGCGCCTCGGCATTCATATTTAACCGGGAAAATTTATACGGGAAGCAGTTCGGCGATGCCCGCAGCGCCTGGATATATGTGGAGAATAACACGCTGAACGCTGTTTCAGGCAACTTTTTCATGCGCGTAGGGAAAGAGATCAACCGGCTTGGCGTGCGGGGCAATCCCCGCAACCCGTTTGACATTGTCCCCAGTCTCACCTATAATTGGGCGGTCACTTTTAAACCGCAGGCAAAATTCGATGATGTGCTGGAATATCAGTTCTTCAGCCTGTGGAATGGGTGGGGACAGGAAAAGATACGCGGACAGCGCATCTGGAGGAATAGCTTTTCCTATCAGTTCAATAAAAGCATGATGGTCCGGCTGATCGGGGAGTATAATCAGGTGGAATACTACAGCGGGCCATACGAACAGCTCATCCGTCAGAAGTATTTCAGCCTGGAGCCGCTTTTCAGTTACAAGATGAATGCCTTTTCCGTCTTCTATCTGGGGGGACATATCGGCGCGCAGAATAATTTTTACCTGAACTGGCCGGATATGCGGACCACCGATCAGACCCTGTTTATTAAATTTCAGTATCTTTTCCGCTCCATATAATTGGCATTGGCGGGGTAATCATGATATTTTTCAAAACATCTCATGATTACCCCCTTCCTTTTTGCGGTATTTTTCCCAAAAAATTTTTTATATAAAAAGACTGGAATTACATGCCATAGAATGCATAATCTTGTGTATTTATACGCATATGTTCAAGGCAAAATGATTGTTTTATGACCTGTTCCATAAACAGCGGCATTCAGCATAAGTACAGTAATATTGAGCTATATCCGATATTCAGAGGGATTTAAAAACCCATTTATAAAATCTGTTAATATTGTGCTTGCTTTTCATATTTTATGCATATATCTTTATCACGTGATATAAACGCCTATTGAGCGTTTAAAAACGACCATTAATTTGCCGTTAAGCTTGCCTTAAAATAATAGATAGAATTGGGGAGAGAGGATTTGAGAGCATTCCGGGCCTTCGGGACCCGGGATGCAAAGGGGAGTTCCCGGGCGGTACGCCTTGCAACGTTGATCCATAGCGGCATTTGCCTCACTGTTGGTTTCCAATTCCCTTCTGAACATTTTCTTCGCCCTCCCTGAAACTTCAATTTATACCATCTGCGATCGAGATTTGTAAATTCTATATGTTTATGTTGAATAAAATTGACAATTCTATAAAATTATTGTATTTTATGGCACGATGATCCGATAAAAGTAACACCGCTGCCGGCCGGAAAGGAAATTTGTTCAATAATGATTTGAGCAAAAAAAGAAGGTAATTTCCGTGGTCGGTATGGATAAAAATCATCCTGCACGTATAACCAGAGGGCCTCGCCTTCCTCTCTGCCTCCTGCCGTCTTATTTATCCTCATTTTTGCTTTTTACCGGCCTTCTCTGCGATTTTCCCTTACTTTGGGAATCGGAAATGCCTCGGCACAGTTCAAATGAGAAAGGCTGTGTCTCAATTCGCATGTGTGGATATGTTTTCCCAAAAATATTTCATATCCGTAATCTGTAGCAGGAGGTCTTTTCTCTGATGGAGAAAGAAGTGACATGCAGGATAATTGCACCCATATTGGAAGCGATTAAAAATAAAGAGGTGCCGCCTGAAATATGGCTGAAGGGTATTCCTTACCCGACAGCATGCCTGCAAAATAAGAATGAACGTATTGAATGGCATGTGTATTGCCGGTTATTGAAAAACCTGCGGCCGCTCTTTTCTGATGATGATTTCGAAGAGATCGGTTGGATATGGGCCAAAAGCCCTCTCTATCGACCCTGGGCGATCATGACCAGGCTTTTTTTCAATATGGGGAAATCGCTTCATTGGACGCAGGCGGCGCTGCAGCGGGCGGGGAACCAATTTTTTTCCTGTATCGACTTCCGGTTGGCTGATATGGGTCCCAATGGATTCAAAGTCACACTGAGAGTAAAGGATGACTATGAATTTTGTCGCGAGCATTTCCTTTTTGTCAAGGGAGCAATGCGTTATGTCCCGGGTTTCAAAGGATATCTGGACGTAAATGTAAAAATGGAATGGATACCGCGGGGAGCGGTTTATGAGAATGCTTTTTCGCGTCCGATGATAACGCCTTCCTGGCTGCAGAAAAAAGTGATGTGGACGCTCTCGGCACGTTCTGCGGTTCGAGGGATGATCGAGGCGCATGATGCGTTGCTGGAACGATATCAGGAACTGGAGAAATCCCGTCGGGAGCAGGAGCAATTCTCACAAAAACTGATTGAATCGCAGGAGCGGGAGCGCAAACGCATTGCATCCGAGCTGCATGACAGTCTGGGACAGAATCTGCTCATCATCAGCAACGAACTTGCTCAATATCTTGAGAACCGAAAATCCCGCAGACAGGATCTGCGCCGAATTTGCGGATTGATACAGGAATCCATCGATGAAACCCGGGAAATTGCCCAAAACCTGCATCCCCACCAGTTGGAACGTCTGGGCTTGACAAAGGCAATTCAATCCTCGATAAACAGGATCGCCCACCCCACTGTCATCCGTTTCGACAGCAGGATAGATGATGTCGATCAGGTGCTTCCCCCGCCGCTTGAGATCCACTTTTACCGCATTATTCAGGAAGCGCTGAACAACATTGTAAAACATTCGGGGGCATCCGAAGCGATAGTCGAGATCAGCAGGAAACCGGACCAAATTTGTGTGGTCATAAAGGATAACGGGAAAGGATTTTATCTCCGGCAAGACGTGTCAACAGGTAAGGAGCCAATCGGCTACGGCATGTCGGACATGACAGAGCGCGCCCGGCTGCTGAAGGCTGATTTCAAAATATCTTCCAATAAAGGAAATGGCACGCAGCTAAATATGGCGGTACCAATTCAAAAAGTATTATAACAATAATCCATATGCCGCCTGGCGTGTTAATAAAATTGTGGCTTTTGATAAAAATGGTTGAATATTAATTTTTAATATTGCAGTCTTGCCCGGAAATCTAAAAAGAGTATGAAATGGATGATAAAATAAAAATTATTGTGGTGGACGATCACCCGGTGGTGCGTCATGGGTTAATAAAAACAATTGAGCAGGATGCCTGCTTTAAAGTTGCCGCCCAAAGCGGCGACGGCGCGGAAGTTATCCCGCTGATAAAAATGCACAAGCCGGATATGGCGGTGCTGGACATCTCGCTACCCAATATGAGCGGACTGGATATCCTGAGCGGTGCCGCAAAAGAAAAGCTGCGGGTGGATTTTATCATTCTCACCATGTACAAGGATGAGGAATATTTTGATGCTGCCATAAAATTGGGCGTGAAGGGATATCTTCTGAAAGATACGGCGCTTTCCGAAATAGTGAACTGTCTGAAAGCGGTGAAGGAGGGGCACTATTATATCTGTCCTCAAATCTCACATTATCTGATTAACCGGCATGACCGGATCAAATCCCTGATCCGAAGACACCCGGCCCTGGAACGGCTGACCGCCACGGAGAAAAAAGTTCTGAGACTGATCGCAGAGAACAAGACCAGCCGGGAGATTGCAGATGAGATTTTTGTCAGCGTTCGGACCGTCCAAAACCACCGCACTCATATTTGCCGGAAATTGGGGCTTAAAGGATACAACAAGCTTTTGGAATTTGCCATCGAAAATAAATCGTCTTTCTAGTTTGGCGCTTCTCCTGCCTTACAAAATATGAGAGCAAATAATGGTACATTTCTTCCGGAATATTCAAGCTGCAATTTGTTCAATCAAAGGATTTATAACGATATTGACTTTCCGAATGAGTATTCGTACTCAACAAAATGAGCAGGCATGTTCCCATTAAAATGAGCACTCCCCCATCTTTACAATTATCAATCCTTTTTATATAATGAAATGTTATGAAGGCCCGGCGTCCTGTAATTCAGGCCCATGGCCGAAAACGGATAACCAACAATCGTTATTACCCGGTGTGATCCGTTACTGACTGAGTCTCCTGCTGATAATTCTTTTCCAACTTTTTCAGATAATAAATTCATGCGGTTCGAAATGAAAATCCTGATTGTTGAGGACAACGCCAAAATGCAGGATATGATTCATAATATTCTCATGCATGGACTGGGCAAAGTGGGCGCCATTCACAGGTGCCGCGACGGGCAGGAGGCCGTTGATTTGTATGAAATATTGAAGCCGGACTGGGTTCTGATGGATATCAGGCTGGAGCTCATGAACGGGCTGACCGCTTCCCGGAAAATCAAAGCGGAACATCCGGATGCCAAAATAATCATCGTTACCCATTACGCTGACGCGGCATATCGTGAGAAAGCAAAAAATATCGGGGTATGCGCCTATGTATTAAAAGAAAGTCTGTCCGATCTGCCGATTTTGATAAAAAGCATCTTATAGGATCAGTTCCAGCGGGATTGTCACTAATTTGCGCGCTATAATTTGAGAAATATATGCGATCAATATTAGATGCAAAGTCTGCATGAGAAGAATAAATTTAAACCTTATTGATAAGCTAATCTCATGCAACGCCTTAGCCGACATGGCAATAATTTAAATCACCGAGGTTCATCATGAAAAAGAGTATCTTAATTATTTTGCTTTTACCCTACCTAATCTTATTATATCAGCATTTAAATGCGACCGACACACGGGATATCGACCAAATAAGGGAGGCCATCAGAGCAAGTGGAGCCAACTGGACGGCTTCCGACAATTGGGTAATGAGGCTTACCCCCGATGAGCGAAGAGCACTCTGCGGCGGTCTGCCTGATATCCCACAAAATGCACAATCCCGACTGCTAAGATTGTCGGAAGCCAAGGAAATACCTTCAAAATTCGACTGGCGCAATAATAATGGTAACTGGGTAACGCCAGTTAAGAACCAGGGCAATTGCGGAAGTTGCTGGGATTTTTCGGCGGTGGCGCAGGTCGAATCATGGTGGAAAATTTACTACAACAATCCAGATTCCATGATCGATCTCTCCGAGCAGTTTATTCTCTCCTGCGGCAACGCCGGTTCCTGTGACGGTGGAAGCGCCTTCTCAGCTTTGGATTTTATAGCCGCTGAAGGGTTGCCCTCAGAAGCCTGTCTAAAATACAGTGCAGATGATCAGGTGTCTTGCAGCGACGCTTGTGACAACTGGCGGGATGAAGCGGTGAAAATTCCCGGTTGGGGTTTTATTACGCTGGATGAACCCATCGTGCAAAACATCAAGAATGCCATTTACCAGCACCCGGTTTCGGCTTATTTATCCGTATATTCTGATTTATTTGCCTACTCCAGCGGCATTTACGAACATGTATCCGGTCAATTCGAAGGCGGGCATTTTATATTAATTGTCGGCTGGAATGATGAAGAACAGAGTTGGCTTTGTAAAAACAGCTGGAGTGCCGACTGGGGCGAATCCGGTTATTTCCGCATCAAGTGGGGGCAATGCGATATGGGAACGTATCTGCCTTTTATTTGGGATGAACTCACCGGTGGCCCTGCAGTTGCTGTATCACCGGATCATCTGGACATTGCTCTTTTTGTCGGTGATTCAACAGCCTACGATATTACTGTCTCCAATCAGAGCATGACCGCATTGAGCATAACTCCAATCGATTTTGAAATTCCGCTTCGTTCCTATTTTCATCCGGATAGTCTTAATTCCCTGGACAAGGTCTCCTGGTGGTGTGGAAATCCAGGCGTTGGCGGTTATGAAAATTCCTGGCTGCAATACCTGGATTTGCCTGCTCTGAACCTGACAGGTGCCACAGAGCCGATATTGTCCTTCCTGGGTTCCTGGATGCTGGAGGATCCGGAGGTATCGGGTCCCGCTGTCTATCCATTTGACGGCTGGGACGGGTGTAATGTCTGGATTTCAGTTGATAACGGTCAAAATTTTCAGGTTATCCAGCCGTTGAGCCCCCCATACAATTTCCGGAGCATTTACAGCTTTGGACATCCAACATGCTGGAACATGGGCCCCTACATCCCCGGTTGGGCGGGAATTAGCGAGGGATGGATTCCCATTGATATGAATCTTTCCTCATTTAAATCCGATAGCGTCGTGATCCGTTTCGCAATGGCTTCTGATGGAGGATATTGCACACTGGATGATGCATCCCTGAAAGGATTTTTCGTTGATGATATTATTGTCTCTGACAATGGCGGCATGATATTCGAAAATCATGGTGAAGATACGCCAGCTATTAAGAAATCGGGATTCACGATAGGCCGGGCTGACTGGATAGCCATTCCGGAGGGCGGAGGCGTTATAGCTCCGTCCGAATCAATTTTAATTGATATGGAGATAAAAACCAGGAACCTGGTTCCGGGTGATTACCGGGGAAGGATACTCTTTTCATCAAATGACACAACGCTGCCTGCAGCACAATTTTTATTGGATATGAAATTGAAAGCACCAGATTATGGCATTGCCCTGCAAAAAATAAATGTGCCTGCTATAAGTATACCGCTTTATACACCTATTCAACCATCAGTAGAACTTATTAATCATGGTATCAATGATGCGACCGATTTCGATCTGGTTTGCAGCATCAGTTCACAGGAGTATTGCGATACGACGCATGTGCAGGAAATCATCTCCGGAGCCACGGAAGTCATCAAATTTGAAACATTCTCCCCGGGAAATCCTGGCGCGTCTGAGGCTCAGGTTTCTGTGGTTAATTTTCCCCATGAGTATCACTCCTATGATAAGTCGATTCGATCTAGCATCAGCTTTTCCAGTATGGTTGACGGATTCGAAACCGAAACAGGTTTATGGACTTTTGAAGGAGGCTGGGGTATCACCAAAATCGCCAGCCATTGGGGTGATAAATCAATTCATGTTAATGGTGGGAAAATTCCTTATTCCAATAACATGAACGACGCCATCACCTATAAAAGGGGATTTGATTACCGCGAAGCAGGCCATGTCACACTGAGTTACTGGACCAGATATCAAACGGAATTCGACAAGGATATCTGCTATCTGGAAATAAGCGGTGATAGCCTGATCTGGCAAAAACTGGATTCGCTATCCGGAATTGATTTTGTCTGGAAACAGCGCAAAGTCGATTTGCCAAAACTTGATGTCTCAAAAGTATGGATACGCTTTCGTTTTGTATCCGATGGACAGAATACCAATTACGGAGTCGTGATCGATGATATAGAGATTCGATCCGTTCCAGTCGGTATGGAAAACACAGAGGCGGCAACTAATCTTCCCAGCACCTGGAAATTAGAGCAAAATTACCCCAATCCGTTTAACCCACTGACCATCATAAAATATCAGTTGCCGATCAGCAGCGAAGTGGAATTGAGCATCTATAACCTCCTTGGTCAAAAAGTGGCCACTCTGGTATCTGCAAAGCAGCCGGCGGGATATTACAGTGTAATTTGGGATGCCAGCGGCCTGGCGAGTGGAGTGTATGTTTGCAGATTAGATACCGGCGATTTTGTGCAAACAAAGAAAATGCTTTTAATCAGGTAAATTTAACGTCAAAAGCAAAACGATCAAACCTTCTGGAGACATTGAAAACCCCAGAAGGATAAAAACACAAGGGGGGTACTTTATGAAATATTCTGTTATCACTATCATCACTATTATGTTTTTCATGGTTGGCTGGCCGTATGCCGGAATAAAAAGCAAGTTGCCGAAAACACCTCAAATCCGGCCCAGCATTCCTGCAGTAGTCAAAAGCAGTGTATTAACCCACAGCCAACAAAGCAGCCACATAAACATGCTGCCGAACGAAACCATTGTTTGGTCTCCAGATGGTATTATTCGGGTGCCGGAAGACCAGCCATCCATTCAAGCCGGGATTAACGCTGCGGTTAACGGCGACACGGTGCTGGTGGCAGACAGCACCTACTACGAAAATATCAATTTCATGGGGAAGGCCATCACCGTTGCCAGCTATTATATTATGGATCAGGATACCAATCACATTAACAGCACCATTATCGACGGCAGCCAGCCGCTCAATCCCAATGCCGGCTCGGTGGTATTTTTTGTCACTGGGGAGGATACCAACTCGGTGATTTACGGATTC
Source organism: Calditrichia bacterium (assembly GCA_037381445.1). Lineage (GTDB taxonomy): Bacteria > Calditrichota > Calditrichia > RBG-13-44-9 > RBG-13-44-9 > JARRQT01. The sequence goes on along the minus strand of JARRQT010000039.1, from coordinate 24,930 downwards.
TCCATTACCGGCGGGACGGGTACTATGTATGATGCAGCCACCCGGGTCGGCGGAGGTATTTATTGTGCAAATTCAGGGGCACGTATTGTGCACAATAAAATCATCTTTAATACGGTCAATCATAATAATGAATGTGCAGGCGGAGGCATTGGCTATTGGCCGCTCAGCAATGCAACTGCACGATTTGTTATTATTGAGAACAATATTATCGAATCGAATACGATATCTTCATCCAGCACTGCAAGCTATATTTCCGGAGGAGGAATTCATATCGTAAAGGGAAGAATTACGGGAAACACAATCCGTTTCAATACGGTCACCGGCCAGCCAATTTTTGCCGGGGGCGGCGGAATTGGAGCACAATGTGAGGATACCGCCACCAGAACGCTGGTCGTTATTTCAGGAAACACCATTAGCGACAATCAGGCCGAAACACCCGGAACTTATGGCGGATATGGCGGAGGCATTGATGTCGTATTTTGTAATGTTCAAATTTGGGATAATATAATAATTCATAATCGGACGGGAGGCAGCCGCGGTATTGGCGCAGGGGTAAGATTGTGGAGAGCAAAAGAAATCAGTGTATTGAAGAATAATATCATTTCTTATAATTCAGCGACCGGGGGCAAAATTGGTGTCGGGGGAGGAATATGCTTCGAAGAGATATCGGGTGTAACAGTTCAGAATAACCGCCTTGAAGGGAATACAAGTGAATATGGCGGAGGTATCTATGAACAGAGCTCAACCGGAGGTACTGTCACAGATAATGAATTTATAAAAAACACCGCTGATACTACTGCGGGTGCGTTTTATTTTCAGCAATCAAGCTTGACCATTCAAAACAATCTCTTCAGTGAAAACCAGGCTATATACGGCGGAGCATTGTTTAACTATTCCGGGAACTACCAGATTATAAATAACACCTTTGTCGCTAACGAGGCGCATGGTTGGGGCGGAGCAATTCTTAGTAACAGATCGGGTGGCGCATGTGATGTTGAAAATTCTAATATAAGCTTTTCGAAAAACCTTTTCATCGAAAATAGTGCCAAGTACGGTGGGGCGGTGCTCACTTATTTCGGCAATTATCAAATTACAAATAATATTATTTGTGGCAACACAGCGCATTGGGGTGGTGGTATTTTTAATGGGGATGAATCTGGAGGGAGCCATCTTGTACAAATAATAAATAATACCATTACCGGCAATGCCGCCGATACGGCAGGAGCCATTGTTTGTGATAACGCAAAAGTTGTTTTGATGAACACCATCTGCTGGGGTAATAATTCGCCGCATGGTCCGGAAATCGAAATGTGGGGTGGGACATTGCAGGTTGCATACTCTGACGTGCAATTCGGGCAGGACAGCATTGCCATTGATTCGGCAGCAACCATAAGCTGGATGAACGGGAATATTGACGCCGATCCTCAATTTATACCGGGCGATACCCTCTGCCACCTCTCCCCTGCCAGCCCCTGCAGAGATGCAGGGATTACCTCGCATGACTTTGGGGGTATGATCTGTAACTGTCCCTCAGAGGATTTTGAAGGCGAGGCCCGGCCAATGGGACTCTCACCGGATATGGGCGCCGACGAATTTTTTGTTGTGGGTATTGAACCACGGCCGATAGCCGGTATTCCGAAATCTTCCGTGCTCTTTCAAAACTTTCCCAATCCTTTCAATCCCACAACAGCCATCAGCTTTCAACTATCAGCGAACAGCTTTGTCACGCTGGCAGTGTACGATGTTACCGGCAGAAAGATCGCAACGCTTGTTTCCAAAAATTTGCCAGCCGGCAAATATAAATATGATTGGGATGCCAGCGGATTGGCCAGCGGCGTGTATTTCTACCGTCTGGACAGCGGACCTTATCATCAAATAAAAAAATTGGTTTTGATGAAATAGCCGGGTTACTAAATTCACTTTAATTCCGTTATAGGGAAAGGCTATTGGATGCGCCTTTCCCGCTTTATCGGAGATGCGTGCAGATTAATTTTCCAAGCCGGGACAAATTCTAAAAACAGCGAGAGAAAATGATATGAAATGCCGCTTCACATTCCTGATCTTCTTTTTAATTGTATTTATGGCTGTATCCGCCGCATCGCAGACAACCATCCACTCCCCCTATCTCCGGAATCCGGATAATGCCATTGGTTATGTGGACAGCTGCGCCCAATTCTGGCTGAACACCTGGGATGAGAGCAGCGGCGGATTTTATACCAACATCAATAAATACGGTAATGTCATCACCGGGTACGGGACTAATAAAAACATGCTCACCCAGGCCAGAAATGCCTACGGTTTGGTGCGGGCATTTATGCTGACCGGGGATACCACCTACCTGTCCCTGGCCGGAAAAGCGCTCAATTTCATGTATCAGCATGCCTGGGACCTGAACTACGGCGGCTGGTATCAGGAACTGGATAAAAACGGCAATGCGTTATATCCTTTTTCCGACAAGACCGCTTTTTATCAGCATTATGCCATGCTGGGAATTATGGCCTATTACGAGGCCACCGGCGACACCACCGCATGGAACTGGCTGATGAAAAGCTACGATCACCTGGAAGCCCGGTTCTGGGATTCCCGCCCGGCATATTCGGGTTATTATGACGCCACAAATTACCTGGGAGGCAATCCCTACAATAAGAGTTTCAATGCCACGGTGGATGCCGTCACCACCCATCTCCTCTATCTCTATCTTTTGACCGAAGATCCCGCCTACAAGTCGCGGCTGGAGGAGATGGCGCGGGAGATTATCGATCATCTGGCGGCCAGCATGCCCGCACAGGCCATGGGATTTGTGGAGCATTATGATTCGAACTGGAACTGGGACAACAGCGAGACCATGACCATCATGGGGCATGTTCTGAAATCAGGCTGGTGCCTTGCCCGTATTTATCAGAATGATCCCGATACCTCCTATATCAGTACCGCCAAAAAGCTGATAGGCAATGTTTGGGAGAAGGGATATGATCATGAATTCGGGGGCCCCTACAAGGACTTCAACCGCGTGACCGGCGAAATGCTGTTGTGGGGACTTCCTGATACTGCCAAGGCATGGTGGCAGATGGAGCAGGCCGTCACCGCCGGCCTTCAGATGTTCGATATTACCGCCGATTCACTCTATCTGCGGATGGCGGATGAATCGCTGGATTTTTTCATGAATTATTTTGTGGACCGCCAGTATGGCGAGGTTTATTCGGACCGCACCCGCTACGGGAAAATGGCCTGGAATGAAGACAAAGGCAATGGCGGTAAGGCCGGCTATCATTCCATTGAACTGGGCTACTATGCCTATTTATATGGCAAGCTGTTTGTGAAAAATGAGCCGGCGATCCTGCATTATTATTTCTTTCCATCGCCGGAGCAGCGGGAGATTCTGCTCACACCGCTTGCCATTAAGGACACTGAACTGGAAATCCGCTCTGTTTACAGGGAAGGACAGAATTATGCAAATTTTGATTCGCGCAATCGAATGCTGACTTTGCCTGCCGGAACCGGCGGACATTTTGTGGTCACCTTCGGCAGGGTACCGGCGACAATTATTGCAGGCCGGGACAATCCCGTTCTTCCGGAAAGCATGGAATTATACCAGAATTATCCCAATCCTTTCAATCCCACTACGACTATCGGCTTTATGCTGCCGAAACCCGGCTTCGTAACACTAAAGATTTATGATGTGCTGGGAAAGGAAGTCGCGACCCTGGTTTCCGGCAGGCTGGCGACCGGGGAATATGAATATCAATGGAATGCCGGCAAGTTGGCGAGCGGGATCTACTATTACCGCCTGCAATCGGACAATATTGCACAAACCCGCAAACTCATTCTGCTGAAGTAGAAATTATTTTCAGCAAAATATTTATTTGAGGAATTGAGTTAATAAAGGCAACCAGCGCAAATAATTTGTGTGAGCTGCCTTTTTTATATGTATTTTGGTATTGTTGTTCTGAAAATCTGGAAATCCAGAATCAAAATATGTTTTGTCGATGACCCGCCCTGTCAAAAAATTTGCATCCCCTTAAATAGTACCCTTTATCTGTTGACATCTGCATGGCAGGCACATAGATATTGTTTTTTATTATCTATGCCTTTATATTTTATTGTGAATTTAATTACCTGAAGAACTGGTTTTAAAGCAGGATTTTTGAGAAACGCTTCAAAAAATGAATTTTGGCTGGGAAAATCAGGAAAATTGAATGGAGTCTTCTGCTAGCAAACTTGCTCTCCAAAACACGACACCCCTTATGATTTCGCCATCCGGTGCTTCCCTGCTCTGCACTGAATCATTATCCCCTGCCCCGGCAAAATGATGTCGATCTTGCGGATATTTTAGGGATGATGCGGCTCGACCATCTCTTCCAAATAGATAGATTCGGATTGATGAAAAGATTGATTTCATAAATCGGAAAATCAGGTATCGGTTCATAATGGCCGGCAAGGGACAATCCTTATTTTCCAATTATTATATTAATCAGACCAAAGCTATCAAAATCCGCGCCGGGCAAAACATGAGAACATCAGATTTCGCCATAATAAGAACTTCTTTGTCCTGCGACGCAGTTCCGCGGGGACATATCTCAAATGATTTCAAATTGAGTTTCGCATAAAATCAATTTAATGAAATATATTCTAAATTTTTACGAAGGAGAACCTTATGAAGATTTGTACAGGGATATTTTTTATCTGCGCGTTGCTGAGCCAGCTTATTGCGCAGGATTTGCCCGACCTCCCGGTCCCCATTGGCGCAGGGACCTGTGAAGTCTGGCATAACACTGTTTATCATTTCGGGGGCTCAAATGATGACATAGCCTCGCTTCTTTATCAGCGCATCTACAGGTATGACGGGAGCTGGGCATATCACGACAGCATTCCCTATAATGCCTTGTGGGGCGTGGAATCTGTTTTGGCAGTCAACGATGTTTACCTGCTGGGCGGTTTTCCGGGTATGAGTTTTTATTTCAAGCGGTATTCTTTGGAGGAAGGGACATGGTTTACGCCCGCTCACAGACCCAGTACGATCTGGACCTGGGGTGTTACTGCGGAATATTTCGATGGTTATATTTACCTTTTTCTACCTGATGGTTACAATTATCGCTACGAAATTGCCGCGGATGAATGGACATCTATAGCGGATAGTCCGGCCAACGGTGATGCCGGTTTAAGGTCGGTCCTCTTTGATAATGAAATTTACGTTATCGGGTACTATTCTTCCGGGTTTTATAAATATTCGCCGGAAATCGATCGATGGACACAACTGGCGGATTCTCCCTACCCGGTAAACGCTTGCGGCATGGGCATTCTTGACAGCACCATTTATTGCATCGGCGGCGATTGGTACAAAAGCATCATTGCCTATGACATTCCTGCGAATGAATGGCATCTGGATGGATTTGAACTAAGCAGTGAGCGATACTGGATGGCGACGGCCAAATATCTGGATAATCTTTATGTTGTAGGCGGAATCGGCGAAGGCGGCCAGGCGGTAAATACGGTTGAAAAAATAGTCCCGCAGGGCCCGGTTGGAATCAAAAATGCCAAAAATCCGCCGCAAGATTTTGGGTTATTGCAAAACTATCCGAATCCCTTTAATCCCAGCACGACCATTGAATTTATTCTGCCGCGATCGGAGCTGGTGACTTTAAGAATCTATAATGTTTTGGGAGAGGAAGTCGTTACCCTTACAAATAAAATGCTTGCCGCCGGCAGGCATAAATATGTTTTTGAAGCCGGGCATCTGGCCAGCGGGATTTATGTTTGTTGTTTGAATGCGGGAAATTCTGTGCAGAAGCAAAAAATGATGCTCCTTAAATAGACAGATCAGCCCGTAGCATAGGTCTCAAATTAATGAGCAGATTTGCAGCATTATTGCATTTCACCGCCAAATATATCTGCACAAGCATATGTTGCATGGAGGAAGAGTAAACAGCAGGAAATATATGGGAGTTTTAGGCAAGTCCTCTTATCGTTGGAACGGACATATTTTTGAAGAAAAATGAAAACCAGAACAGGCCAAGAGCCGATTGGTGTTTGTCAAGATTCCGAAACTACTCCCAATTTTCATAATGTCCCGCAATGACGCTGCTCCGGGCCCATTGTTTTCGAGAATTAAGCATAACATGCACATAAAGTAAGGCTTCTCTCCCCACGGCTGCATTATTATGCTTTAACTTTGCCCGCTTTAAGAATGAGCAGATGCTTGGGAAAGATATTTGGAATAACAATGATTCACTCTTACATGTATGGCTTCTCAAAACTGTTTCTCAAGATTAAGTATGGGGAAGCCTCAGGCTCATTGCTGCAATAAGTGATTATTCTCGAAAAATATCTTTCCTATTGATTGTTAGTGTTTGAAAAAATATATTCAAGATGTCACCATGGAAAGGGTGCACAAATTCACGCAATTATTAAATTTTAATATAAAATCGCATCCAGTCAGTCGCTTGGAAAGATTACATGTGACATCCTGATAAATATCCTGCAATTAATCTTCGGAGCCCCAAAATGAAAACAAAAAAGGATTTCCTTTATCTTACGTTATGCTTTTCACTCTGTCTGTCGCTGTTGAGTCCTAATTTGGATGCGCAGACATTCGAAGAAATGCCGGTGGATATTCCGGGCTTTTATGGAGTGGACGCGGCATTTGGGGATTATGATAATGATGGAGACATGGATTTATGTGTTGTGGGTCTGGCTGTCATTGATGCCGGTGAGCGTTCATTATCAATCATCTACAGGAATGACGACAGCGTCTTTGTAAATATAAATGCCAATATTCTCAACGTCTGCAGCGGATCGTGCGATTGGGGTGATTATGATAATGATGGAGATCTGGATCTGATAATAACCGGATTTATCAATGATACCCAGGGCATAACTAAAATATATCGAAACGATAATGACAATTTTGTGGATATAAACGCCGTCTTGAGACCTTTCAATACAGGGAGTGCAAGGTGGGGGGATTATGACTGTGATGGTGATTTGGATATACTGGTCTGTGGTGCCTCAATGCCGGACGGCACATTTACCTATGTCTATGAAAATGTTGGATATAACACCTTTAATAAAAAGGAGATTGCGCTCCCGGGTATATCTAGGGGGAAAGCGGACTGGATCGATTATGATAATGATTCGGATCCTGATATTTTTCTGACCGGCGAAAATCAGGATGGGCAAAGCCTATCACAGCTTTATGAGAATAAGGACGGAGGATTTTTTCTGGCCCATGAATTTACCGGTTTTCTTGATAGTTTCTTTGGTTGGGGCGACTATGATTTGAATGGCTATGCAGACCTGTTTCTTGCTGGTTCCGCATCCGGGCCAGTATCGGAATTGTATAGAAACGATTCAGACGGTTTTACAAAAGTCCCGGCAATATTTGAAAACCTTAGACTGGGGTATGCCACCTGGGGAGATTTTAATAATGATGAATTGCCGGATATTTTTATTACCGGCAATGGTACCCAATATGTTCAACGGAGCAATCTTTACATAAACACTGGGCAGGATTTTGTAAAAAGTGACTTCATGTTTCAAGCTGTGGGAGCCGGTGCTGCACCGGCTGCTGATTTTGATGGTGACGGTGATCTGGATATTTTTATTACCGGCAGCGGTAAAAGTGTGCTCTACAGGAATACCACCCTGCCGGATACCGTGCATAACCTGCACATCCCCGACAGCCTGTGGGCCCTGGTCGAAAATAATAGGGTTGTGTTGGCCTGGGATTCCGTTCAGGTGGATTCCGGAAGTTATTCGTATAATGTAATGGTTGGGACACAGCCCGGACTGGGCGATATCGTTAGTCCGATGGCCAGCCTCACTAACGGGAGACGAAAAGTCGCCCGGCCTGGAAATGCCGGTTATGCCCGCCAAAAAAAGATCGTCAATTTATCTCCCGGTACCTACTACTGGCGTGTACAATCCATAAATGCCGGCTATGCAGGGTCGCCTTTTTGTGATGCAGGAGAGTTTACCGTATTTTTCGATCCAAATAACCAGAAGCCGTATGTTGAAAATGCTATTCCAAACCAGGCGCTGGTCTTGGGACGGGATGTGTTTCAGCGAAACCTCTTATCAAGCCCGCGGATCTTTAACGATCCCGAAGGCAATGATTTGCAGATAACAGCATTGTCCGAAGACACAAGCAAGGCAAAGGTTCTGCTCGATGAATATCATCTGAGTGTACTGCCGGTAGATACCGGCGAAGTGAAAATTCAGGTCTCGGCATTTGATAAATTCAGCGGCTTTGTAGATACGACTTTCATCATATGGATTATCAATTTGCCTGAGAAAACCGTTTTTGAAGAAGCATCCAGCAATTTGCCAACGCTGATTCAAAGCTGCATTGCCTGGGGGGATTATGATAATGACGGCGACCTGGACCTGGCGTATTCGGGTTCCAGCGATTATACTACCAGGCTGGTAGCCGATATTTACCGTAATGATGAAGGCACATTTGAAGCGCTTCAGACCGGTATTATTGGGGGTAACTGGGGGTTGTGCGAATGGGGCGATTACGACAACGATAATGATCTGGACCTGTTGATTGCCGGCTTCAGTGATCTTGGAGACACCACAATTCTTTACAGAAATGACGAAGGGCATTTCGTCAATAGTGGTCAGAATTTTATGAACGTTTTTGGCGGTGCCGCCGATTGGGGCGACTATGACAATGATGGAGATCTCGATGTGGTCATTAGTGGGTTTGCTGCCGGTGGCCCGGCCACAAAAATATACAGGAACGACAGCACTTCCTTTGTGGAGTCCGGTATTTCGCTGCCAGGCGTTGATTATGGTGACGTTGCCTGGGGGGATTATGATAATGATGGAGACCTGGATTTACTAATTTCAGGAGAGACTATGAACGGTAGAATCGCGTCACTTTACATAAATTCAGACAGTTCATTTGTCCTTTCTGATAATATCTTTGAGCCGGTTTCTTTTTCAGCCACCAGCTTTGGCGATTATGATAACGATGGAGATTTGGATGTCATTTTAAGCGGGCGGGCGAACGCCGGACCGGTCACAAAAATATATAATAATGATAACGGCTCTTTTACCGATATCCTCGCGGCACTGCAGCCGGTGAGCGGTGGCAATGTTGTATGGGGCGATTATGATAACGATGGCGATTTTGATGTGCTCATGACCGGTTACAGTGACCGGGATTCATGCTTTTACGCTGGCATCTACGAAAATTACAAGGGAAGTTTTGTTGATATTGGCGTTGATTTTACAGGAATCGAACATGGTTCAATTGCCTGGGCGGACTACGACAATGATGGTGATTTGGATTTCATGATAACCGGCATGAATTTTTTCTATGGCCCGCAAACACATATCTTCAAAAATGGTATGGATATAGCGAATACCGCACCCCAACCACCTGTGGATCTGAGCGCATCCTGGCAGGAGAACGATCTGGTCTTCACCTGGGGTGATGGTTCGGATAAGGAAACCGAACGCGCCGCCCTGACCTATAACCTGCGGATTGGCACAACGCCGGGTGGACAGGAGATAAAATCGGCAATGTCGAATCCCGAGACTGGGGTTCTGAATCAACCAAAGCTTGGGAATGTTAATCATAACAAACAGTGGGTGATTAAGGATGTGCCCGACGGGCCGGTCTACTGGAGCATTCAGAGTATCGACAATAATTTCTGCGGCTCCCTTTTCAGCCGGGAGCAGGAGGTCGTTACCGGAATAGAAACCGGAAATGATAAATTGATCCGGGACTTTTGCCTGTATCAAAATTATCCCAATCCATTTAATCCCACAACCACCATATCCTATGATGTTAAGCAGGCGGCTAGGGTCGAACTAAAAATCTACGACCTTGGAGGAAGGATGATAAAATCATTGGTTGACAGTTATCAGCAGCCGGGGCAATACAGCATACATTTTGATGCCGCCTCGCTTTCTTCGGGAATTTATTTTTATTCCATAAAGATTGGGAGCAACTTTGCTGAAGCAAAGAAAATGATTCTATTAAGATAATAGTTTTTCCTAAACCACAAGCTAAAATATCAGCAGCAGACTTTAGCTGCAATTTGAATAGAATTAAAATCAGAATTGCCGTTGGATTCGCAGAAAAGTGCCGTTGAAGTTTCTTCTCTCATCTGAAAATTTGCGGAAGTAGGTTTCATAGCCAAGGGTCAGAATAATCCTGCGGTAAAGCGTTGAAAATTCACCGCGGAAGGTGGATAACTTCAGGTCGATGCCGCGGCCGTTCTGGATACGGTATCCCCCTTCCATGCTGAATCGCGAATTCTGAAAAATCCGGTAATTTACCCTTCCCGAAAAGTCCGAAAATTTTTGCCTTTCATTGTCCGCATTCAGAAGGTAGTCCCTGTAATTTCCTGTGATGACCGCATCCACCCTCTCTGCCAATTGACCGCTCACGGCGATATAGAAACGTTTTGATTCGTAGGGGATAATGTTGCTGTTATAATCATCAAATTCAAATCCCGCGGAAATAAAACTATAGGAACTCCGAATGCCATATACGCGGCGGGTAATGTATTTCAATATCCGGCTCTCCGGCAGAGAATAATTGCTGTTGTCCTGGTTAAAAAAGGTGAAATAAAATTCCATTAACTGGTTGAACAAAGAGACGTTTGTGCCAACGTTATTTCCAAAGCTGTTAAATTGAAAGGATAGCTGCTGCTCGGCTGTATAATTTATGAAAATGGCGGCGCCGGCCGGTATCTCCCCGCCCGGCAATCTCTGAATTTCCAGAAAATTTCCCTGCTGAATCAGAACATAGTCCAGATTTTCCTGATAAATAATTGTTCCGGTGGCGTCATGCACGACAACGCTGCCGGCGATGACAAACGGATTGTCCAGCAGAATTACGGCCGCATCCTCCAGTCGATGCTCTTCATTGACTATGGTCAAGACACCGGGACGGCTGGAGCGGTTCTGGTGGCGCCTTCTGAATTCATAATTCAGCATGAATATGCCGTATGGTATTTTTTTGCGGTACTTCAGACCCAAACCCACGGTATTATTCAGTTCGCTGAAATGCGATTGCCGTAAAAATGAATACTCATAGAAAATCATGCTGCGCAGGCTTAAAAACAATTGATGCTCCAGCCGGCTGTTGAAATTGTGCCGGTTAGAGGACAGTGTCGGTTGGCTGAACCTTGCATACTGGTAATTCCCCAGAAATCTGAAATTTTTGGGCAGACGGACACCGACATTTTCGAACAACTGGAACCTGTTAAGTTGCTCATTTCCGGTTTGATGATAATACCAGACCAGCGAATTCAGGCTGCTGCTCTGTTCTTTATCAAAGAAAAAATTATCCCTCAAATTAATGCTGGATACCTTGTTTTCGATGAATTGGCCCGATCCGTAATCTCTGCGATAATCATCCCAGGCAAACAATAATTGATGGGCATCCCGCGAAGAAAATGATTGACTAACATTACAGGTCAGATTTTTCCGCCGGTTCCTGAATTGCCGGCCGGTTGCAAGCTCTTTTTGGCTCCACCGTTCCTGCAGATAGCGAAGCGAAGAAGGAAAACTGCGATTCCGGAAACGCAGCATTCCGCCAAAATCGGTTTTGTACGTTTCGATATTTGTTAACAACTCACGGTTGATATAACTATGATTCAGGTTTGAAAAGAGCACCACAGAGAGGGGACGCTGATCAAAAAAAGCGGCCTCAATATGTCCTCGCTCCGCAATCTGCGTTTCCGAGCGGTCCGGAATGACCAGGTAGTTATCGCGGCGGTTGCCAGGCTGGTAATCAAGATCAATATTCAGCAGCATGAAGTTGGGATGCCAGATATAACTTCTGGAGCGGAGCAGCAGACGTCCGGTGGCTATAGCAGTTTTCTGGAATTCATCGAACCTGTTTTCCAGCACTGTTTTCAGGCTGCGGTATCTTCCTTCCAGAATGACTGCCCCATTCAGAGACTGTTGATTCCAGAAACTCCCGCCGAAACCGTTTATCTCCGCCATGCTTTCCATGCTCAAGGAGGACAATACGAAAAGAACAAATATAATTTTGTGTTCAATTTTCATGGTAATCAGAAAAACCGTTCCCTGTATATGCAGTTTTTCGTTAATTGAAAAGTGTTTCATCCTCGCCCCCGTGGGCATTATGGCACTCCGTGCAGACTGTTTCCCCAATTTCGGAATGGGTTTCACTCCCCAGAATGTCCTCGCTGGCATGGCAGGAAAAGCATAAATCTTGTCCCGTCCGAACCAGCAGATGGTCATTTCGAGAAAAGTGGGGATGATGGCAGGTCGTGCACTCTCCGGCTTCTACCGGAGCGTGCAAATAACTGTATTTGTCGCTGAAGTTTTCATGGCATTCATAACACAGGTCCGGCACAGGTTCCAATAATTTGTAGCCATTTTCGCTATCATGACAGGAACCGCAGGCCCGTTCCTGATACACAGCGTGGTAGAAATACCCGGGCCCCGATGCCGTTTTCAATCCCTGCGCCGACTGCTGCAGCGCGGATTCGGCCTTCAGGGAATCCGCCGGCTGATTTTTGATTTCACTTTTATTTTCCACGCCGTCGAAGAAAAAAGACAGAATTTTATAATTTCCCGACGATGCGCATGCGGTGAAAACCAGCAAACATAACGGGAATAAAAATTTCAAAAAATGAAGACCCATTTTGCACCTGCCCGCAAAAATCACAGTTTTAATCTCACCTGGGTTCAACAAATCCGTATACGCTGATTTTGTCCGGTCCGTACTGGTTTGTGACATAGATGAGATATTTTAAGTTGAAAGCGGGATCAACAAATTCTCTGAAGAAATCTGTATTTTCATAGTCAATCACCACTTTGGCGGGCAGCCACATGTTGCCCGGACCTTTATAGCTTCCGCCGAAAAACATCAATATTTTTCCCCGGGAATTAAATATCTGGACATTTTCAAAACCGGCATCCGCCACAAAGAGATTGTCCTCCTCATCCACTGCGATGCCCTTGGGACGTACGAACTGCCCGACGTTCCGGCCGTAACTTCCGATGGATTTCAGATATTTGCCTTCAATATTAAAAATCTTGATTTTGAAGTCCCCAAAATCACTGACATATATGCGGTCATTTCTGACATAAAGATTGGTTGGAGAAAACAGATAGCCTGATTCGCCCGCAGCCGCATGGGGAAATGACATGAGGGGGCGATAGCTGTTTTGATCATACGCCCGGATTTTCTTTGCCAGGATATCGCAGACCCATACCGTGCCCGGTGTAATGAAAACATCTGTTGGTTTCAGCGAATCCGGATTGCCGAAACTGCTGTGATAGTTACCGTTGCTGTCAAAAACCACAACCTGTCTTCTTTCCGAGTCGGCTACATACAGATCCCCCCGGTCGTCAACCGCGCAGTTTATGGGTTTGCGAAGCTTTCCGCGGCCTTCGGGGGTAAAATATTCAAATGTTTTGGATTTCAGATCGATAATTTCAAGTCCGCCGAGAATGGTGTCACAGATATAAATTTTCCCCCGAAAAGCTGCGAGGCCGTAGGGCTTGATAATGGGGCGTTCTTTTTCCTCCCCCATAATGTATCTCAGAAATCCGCTGCGTCTGCCGGTCACGTCCGCGGAAGTGCTGATCCGCGTCAGAAACTGAATGCGGGTCGTATCAGGCGGAGGAGGAAAGATGACAGCCTCGGGCCTTTGCCGGGGCTGCTTCCCTCCCGCCAGCAGTAGATTGGCACAGCATACTGAAAATAAGATCACAAAAAAGACAAATTTTTTCCTTGCAGCCATTTCCTTTTATTCTCCGGCTATTCTGAATTAGAGTGCAGTAATATTGCATCAAACGCCATTATTTGACATGGCAGGTCAGACAAAGTGCGCTCTGGGCATTTGATTTTTTCAGCAGTTTATCAATGCCGCTGCTGTTGTGTACATCGTGGCACGATGCACATTGAACCTGATGGCCGATAAGCATATCTTCATCAATCGTTCCGCCCAAACCTGAATTGGCGGTTGTCGGATCGGCGAGTTCGCCATCATCCAGTGCCAATGCAGCGTCATAGGTAAAAGAGACCGGGTGATCATCCCGCAGATCCGTTCCAATCAGAGTCCGTCCGCTGATAAAATAGGTGCCAGAAGTGGTCCCGCCAAAATTATCGACGGCCACAGTCCCATCATGACAGCTCAGGCATAATTTTGACGAAGCATCCGGCTGCCCGACCACCGCGTTCAATGTCGCGCTGCTGTAGGGGCTGAAAGCTGCGACGGAGGATTGATGATTCCACAGCGGCGCATCAGTCACAGCGACCTCTGTATTGTGGGGGGCATGACAAACAATGCAGACTTGTCCCGTGGTGTTCCAGGTTTCGGATGAAAAATCGTGGGCGGAACCAATAATACTTTGGCAATTTGCTTTTTCTGTGGAAAGCAGGAACATAAAAGCTGGCAGGCAAAAATAAAGCAGTCGATTCATTCTCATGGATACTCCTTTCCCTTATGGTGAAGTTTCATGATGCTCAAGACTACTTAATTAAGAAACTGTCATTTTATTCTAAATACCTGTTCTTCAACTCACATCTCCTGCGCTCATTAATATGATTTGGGATTATGTGTCTCATCGTGACACCTTAAGTAGCAGCGTCCGCTGAAATTTCCCAGATCTACAAACTCCAGCCGCCCGCTGCCCGGATCAGCGGAAACTATTGCAATGTCAAAATTTATCAGATGTGTATTATTTGCAGAATTCCCCTGTGCGCTGTTAATGCCATGGGGATCGTGGCAGGCATTGCAGGGCGTGTTCTCGCCCACAATATGCAGCCTGTGGATCCGGCGCGCAAACTGCCCCGCGCCGTTTGTAACGGTATTCCTGTCATGGCATTCATAGCATAATCGGTAATTTTCATATGATTCGATCGTATTGTCAGCCGTTTCGTAACGGAACTTGAGGATATGCGCATATAGTGAGCCGTGAGGACCGGCCGGCGCACTGCTGCCGTCGCTGGCATGACAATCCGTACAATAGATGATGCTGGTTTCGCTTAGGGGCGAAATCAGGCTTGGCGAATTCGGATTTTTGCCCTCGCCTTCAACCGGATGATATGAAGGATTGGCCATGGCGAATTCCAGACGAACATTATTTTGCTCAATCTGCCGGGCCGTGGGCGAGCCCGGTTTATCGGGGCTGTCCGCATGACACCGATAGCACAGCTCATATTCATACCGCACAGGATCTACGGGATTCCCATTGCTGTCAATTCCTCTTGTCCCCGCAACAAAACCATTGGCATTTGGCGGTGCTGCCTCTGCCTGCCTGCTGGCGTGCGGATTATGGCAGTCCTCACACTCCACATGCCTGACCTGAACAGTATTTGGCTCTTCGGGATCATATATCTGGTTATAATGATAAATTTCGTGGCGATAGGGTTTGCTGAACTGCGCCTGTATATCCCGCCCCGCCACATTCCCATCATGACAGGCGAGACAATTGCTCTCCTCAGCCAGATAATTCATTAGTCTGGAATGTCCCCGCGAATTATGAGGATTATGGCAATTCTCGCACCCGTTCTCGGAGACAGTTTCGAATGGGGTATGAAACCAGGGATTCTGCCCGCTGCCGTTCCAGTCAGCGAGAGACAGCCTGTGACTGGTCTGCTCCCAGTAATTCTTATGATGGCAATACAGGCATAGATCGGAGTATTGATTTGAGACTACCAGAAAGTCGGAAAAAAGATTCTGGTGCGGATCATGGCAGGAGGTGCATTCCATGCGGCTGTCGCTTAACATGACGGGACCAGCTAAAGAAGCCGGGTCGGCAAGCTCTCCGTCCGAAATGGCCAGGGTCGAATTATAAATAAATGAAATGGGATGGTCATCGGACAAATCGGATGTAAGATTGGAAGTTCCGGAGGGCAGCGTCGTTATCCCTCCCGAAAAATCTATGGGCCGGTTTCTGCTCAGAACATTACCCAGGGCGATGGTTCCGTCATGGCAGGAGAGACACTGCAGAGAAGCACCGGTGGGCTGACCGGAAAGCGCCTGTGTTGTTGAGCTCTGATAAAGGTTATAGCTTATCCCCGGGTCGGGCCGGTTCCAGAGCGGCTGACGGGGACTGGAACTATGCGGGGTATGGCAAAAAATGCAGATTTCGGATTCTTCTGCAGCCCTAATCGTGCCCGGGCCGCTGACCGAAAGATTGTGAACGCTATTGATAACCGATTGCGCCGATAAAAATTCCGCCGTAAAGAAACTGAAAAATATAATGACAAATTTTTCAATTTTCACCAGGCCCCCCGCGGACAAGCTGAAACACCTGAATCCGACCATTAAAGCTGTCTGCTACATACACATAATTATTTTCGTCAATATAGATGCCCGCCGGGAGCCAGAATTGTCCCGCTTCCCTCCCCTGCTCTCCGAAATGGGATAAATAGTTGCCTTTTGCATCAAAAATCTGCACAGCATGAAAAAGGGCATCTACAACATAAATATTTCCGAACGAATCCGTCGCGATTCCCCGCGGCCGGGCAAAATAACCGCTGGCATCGCCGGGCTGGCCAAAAGAGGAAAGATATTCACCTTCCGCTGAAAAAATCTGAACCCGGAAATTCATGGCGTCCACAACATACACGGTACCGGATTTATCAGCCCAGATATGGGTGGGAAAATTAAATTCGCCTGCTGCAGTGCCTCTTTTTCCTATTGTGCGCAGCATCTCGCCTGCCTTGTTCAGAATTGTGATACGGTGCAGCAGGGTTTCGACAACCCAGATTTCACCCCGTGCTGCCAGAAAGCAGATTCCGGTAGGGCGCTTCAAAACAAGGTTCTCGTTCAGTATGCCAAGCCGGTTATCTTGTTCGCGGTAAATAAAAATCTTTTCCAATTGGGAATCGGTAAGCAGATAGCCGGCTGACTCCATTCTGCAAATCCCGACCGGAGATGGCAATTTCTTGTGCCGGCTTATCGGAGAAATCTTTCCCTGTGTCTCATCCACCATGCTGATCATTTGCGCGCCCTGATCTGCAACTAACCATTTATTTTCACTTATAGCCAGTATTCCGGCAAATTACAAAAATCAATATAAAAATAAATAGCTGGTGAATTTTTGTTCTTTTCATTGTGACAATATATGGTAGCTTACCGGCATTCACAAAATAAAATATTCAACTATGAATGTGTTTATTGAATAAACCAGTCGAATTACAGATCATCTCTTTAAATACAACATGATTGCTCGGCAGCTTCACCAGAGGCCAGAAAAATGCGGATTGTCGCTGGGCCGCGGCCGCAGGCTGAAGATGAACAGCAGTTTTCCTCCGGGAAACTCACCGATATATTTTTTAAACCGGCTGCTCTGAACCAGTTTAGAATACCATGCCGCCTGAATCCCAGCCAGCGATCGTGCTGGTCGGTCTTCAAAAATTCATAATTATGTTCCTCCAGATCGACGATGACCAGTTTGCCGCCCGGTTTCAGAATCCTGCGCATTTCTTTTATTGCACGCACCGGAGATTCCACATGATGGAGATACATGTTGGCAAAAACATAATCTACGGAGCCATCCGGCAGCGGCAAACTGTGGGCGTCACCCAGGCAGTATTCAACATTTTCATTTTCCGCAAACCTTCTGCGCATCTCCTTTATCATATTGGAGGACTGGTCCACCGCGATTACCTTCAATCCTGCTCGCAGCAGTCCCTCTGTCATAAAGCCGCTGCCTGCGCCAAGATCGGCTGCCACTTTTCCAGGCTCGATTCCGGCAGCCCGGTACGCTTTTTCCCTTACCGATTCCGAAAAAAAGCTCCTGCGCATGTTTTCCCACTCCGTCGCGATTTGCTGGAAATAAGGCTGACTGCTAATTTCGATGTGAGAATTATTCCCTGGCCCTAAATCAAATTCCGCCAATATTCCCTTTTCCATTCTTCCAGAGTGACAAGCGCAGCATCCATTTTCAATTTGATCAGATTTTGTTATCTGGGGAATTCTTTTTGCAGGCTGCTCCGAATTTTCTGTCCTTTTCTTATCCTCAGAATTCATCGTCTTTCTCCTTTTTTATTACCATAGACGAATCATCCGGAAAAAGGACGCAGATTATTTTTTGGGGCGTGGAATATGATGGAAGCAGTATTGACATTTAGGCTGATAATCGATGACGCATCCGAAGCGGTCCAGTTCATAGTGGCAGCATTCGTCCATAATATCCCGCAGCATTTTTCTGGCGCGCTGCACTCTGGATTTTGCCCCGGAAAGGGAAATTCCCATTTTTTGGGCCAGCCCACTTTGGGTCATTCCCTGATATTCCGTGAAGATAAGCGCTTCCCGGTAAGGATTCGGCAGTGTATCTATCATGGATCTGATGGCAGGGGCAAGCTGCTTTTTAACATCCCCGCTATCTAATTCCGGCATCGCACTCAATTCCTCCGGCAATTGTTTTTTATTCTTTCGCGTCCGGTAATAATCGATGATAGTGTTGCTGGTAATGCTGTAGAGCCAGTTTTCCGTATTCCGCAGGCCGGATATTTTTTCGGCATATGAATGAATCTTTAGATAGACTTCCTGCAGGATATCCCGCGCATCTTCCGCATCATTGATCCGTTTTATAATGAATCCTTCCAATTTTTGGTTGAAGTCCCTCCAGAGCTTTTCAGTATCCATAGTCATTTTATTCTTTCCCCGAGATTATTCAGCAATACGGATTTCAAATGGGGAAGTACCACGGGCCGGACTGCAATGAACAGAAATCCCCGATAGTGGCGGAGCAGAAATTCCAGCGCTTCGCTGAAGCCTTTTCCCATCTGTTCCACCGGACCGTATTCATCCAGAATAATTGCATCAGCGGACAGACAGCCTTTCATAATTCGACTACCCCTGGCAAAAGAATCGGGATTAAAATAATAATCACCATATTTCAGTGACCGCGATGAATCCCTGATTTTGGAGGCCAGCAAAAACTTCTCCCCGGTATCTATATTCTTTAAAAAATAGGTTTCTTTATCACCACCCGCCGGTTCTCCGACACTCAGAATACCGCCGACGGATAAATTCATTTCTTTCATTTTTCGGATAAGATATTCGAGGTAGGCGGTTTTCCCGGAATTTTTTCTGCCCACAATCAATACCGGGGACAACAAGCGGTCCGGCATATCAGACTCCAAAACGGAAACCGGTAACTATCTCGCGTCCCGGCATGGGTATGCCGTATTCGCTGTAATAGAATTTGTCGGTCAGATTATTGATGCGGAGATAAATGGAGCTGTTCCCGGAAAAATTATAGTTGGCCTTAAGATTGAATAAAGCAAAATTATTCAGCTTTTCCCATTTCAGGCTATTGGGATTTTGATAATACTGACTGGCGGTATAGCTGGCCTCGGATGCTACCCGCAGACGGGAATTCAAGGTGCACGAGAAAATGGCATTCACCCGGTGGGCCGGACGGTACTCCAGATATTTTGTAGCGCTTTCATCCGACAAATTGCGGGCGTTTAAAAAAGTATAGTTAACATTCCCATCTACTCTGCCCCATTGTGCTTGCCAGCCGGTTTCCAGTCCCCACAGGCTTGCCCTGCCGATGTTACTGGATTGTTGAAGGCCATTGCCCAATTGTCGATTGACAATTAGATCGGCCAGGCGATTATAAAAGCCGCTGACAGTGAAATTGATTTTCTTCCCTGTCCAGCCGGTACCGATTTCGAAATTGACAGAATGTTCGGCCTTCAAATCAGGATTTGGAATATTCCGGTCCAGTCGCTCACTGTAAAGCTCCTTCAAAGTTGGAAAACGGCTCTTCTTTCCGACAGAAGCATGTAATGTCCGGTTGTCCCCCAGTTGATACTGAAAAGCGATCTGACCGTTCGCAAGCAAAATCGGCTTTCGTAAATCGGCATTGTTTGCAAAAAAAGGCTTGAGATAATTCAAATCTGCCCCGGCCTTTCCCAGTAATTTCTGCGAAAAGCGGATATCCTGTTCGAGACCGACGGTCCAGGTTTCCATTGAATATCTCTGAAAAGGCGCATTATCGGCGGCCTTCTCGCGATGCACATCCTGCTTGAAGGAAATGACGCCGTGACTGGTGCCAAAGGGCAGAATACTCCACTCCGGATACAAGATGCTTCCCAGGGAGTAATCATCATAAATCGATTTGAAAGCATACCGGAATGTCTGGGCGGAGTAGCTGGCGTCATCATATGATTGCAGAACATTCTTGTATTTATCGTAATACCAGACGGTGCGCAAAACAAACCTGCCGGAAAATAAATGTTCGCTGTTCAGGCTCATCACATTTTTTTGCCAGTCGGGGAATTGCCAATAGCGGGGGCGGTTTTCCAAAGCATTGGGAGGAACATTAAAACGATTTTTGATCCAGTTGACATGGAATCCCACATGATGAGTAGAATTAAGGTCATAGTGCAGCTTCAGCGAAGCACTGCTTTTTTGAAATGCGCTATTGTCCCTCGCTCCCCCGTTTTCATTCAGCATTGCTTTTGTCTTTTGCGGTAATCGAAAATTTGGAGCGTTTTCAAAGCTCAAGGCAGTCACATAGCGCAGCCGTCCCAGACTCCCGTAGTAGTTCATGGCACCATATATTCGTGACTGATCGGAGCCCTCCAGACGAAGCTGAAAAGCATGCTGTTTTTTGGGAATTCCGGTTATAATATTGACGCCGCCTCCCAGCGTATTTGCCCCGTAGAGCACCGAAGATACGCCTTTGGAGATGCGGATATTTTCGATGTTGTCACCGGCCAGCTGCGAGATATCCACAATTCCGTCATATGGGACTGAAATTGGAACGCCATCCAGAAAAACACTCACCTGCCGCTGTTCGAATCCTCTCAGCCGGAAAGTAGTCTCATTTTTTGTATTTCGTGAAAAATAGATCCCCGGCGTGAATTTCAGCGCATCCCGGGCATCATGTATATCCAGCAGTTTGATTTGTTTCTGATGGATTTCATGCACCGTTGCCATATCGATCTGCGGCAGCTTTTCGCCCAGCACCACAATTTCGCTCATATGGTAAGTCTTCAGTGTATCTGCAGGTGTTCGGGCCTCAAGATTCGGAAGCATTACAAATATCAGCAGGATAAATGCGTCTGCAAAAAAATGATTGATCATTTATGATATCCCTTCAGGCTTTGGATGAAGAGAGGGTATTGGCAAATTCCAAAATTCTTACAACTAATATTACGGCCAAATTGAAAAAATATGCGAAAATATTCTTCCGCCGCGGTTTATCACGGTATTCCCGATAGGCTGTGCCAGCAATCGTCCTGATCTGCGGCAGGGTCTGCATAGAGAGGGCGAAAACCTGGCTGAATTGCCTTAAATGGATCCGCTGCATCCCCTCCGCCAGTTGTTCTACCGAAATTCTGGACGTAAACAATCTCAAAGAGAGAAGAATAATGATACTACGGCCAGCCATCACCACGCTCATATGAAACATTTGTGAAGAATATGATATTCCGTAAAAAGCGGCGTCCTTTATTCCGGCAAACAGAGGGACTGCCAGAACCAGCAGGGCAAGAAAAAACAGGAATTTCCATTTCAGGATGATCCTGAAAACTTTTCTGTCCATCAGGAAAATAATCCCCAAAACTGCCGGTACCAAAAACCACTGATTTTTGATATTCAGGGAAACTGCGATTCCCAGGAAAATCGTCAGAATTAGGAGACTCTTTTTCATGAAAGTTCTTCCGCTGACTTTTCCAATTGCTGCATTTCCCGTCTAACTTTCTCCGGCAACCGGTAACCGAGCCAGCCCGCCACGGAGCCAAACAATGCATGAATTCCTCCATAAAGGGCCAGCACCAATCCCAGATGATTCGCATGCAATTTCAATAATTGGGCAGCCTTGCGAAAAGTTTCCAGATAAACGGTATAGATATCATCCCCAAAAATCAGTCCCTGGGCGATGAAAGGATGAACAATGGTATAAAGCATCAAAAACATTCCGGTTAAGATATAACTAAATCGATTTACACCGAGGATGGATATAATTATCTCCGCAAAAAGCGCTTCGAGCAAAATTGCCATGAAAGGACCCGCAATCACCGTTCCGATGGAAAACAGCTTCAATACTGCTGCCACAGCGCCCATCATGAGAACAGACCCTCTACGGCGCACATAATAGCGGCCGGTCAAAAGAATGATTGTGGCCATCGCCGTCAAAATGGCTCCCCCCATGGGAATCCGCAGGCCTTTAAGAAATACTCCCAGGGTCGCTTCCATGAGGCCCCATAAAGCACCAAAAACTGCGATTAAAACCGTATCCCGGGAAAAATCATGCTCACGAGGCGCTGAGTTTTTGATTTCCGTTTGTTCTCTTTGATAGGAGCCCAAAGAATCAACTGCCATAGAGTTCACCTGTATTCTGAATATGTTGGAGATCGCTTTGAAAATTGATGTTACGGAATATGTCTTGCGAATATTCAGTTAAATGACTTTTTATATCAACCTGGACAGCCTGCAGTTTCTGCAAGGTATGTTTAATTCGAAAATTGCCGCCAAGTATTTCATCGTGAATAATCGGAAGTAATTTTTTGGGCCAGACGGAGACCAGAGGTTCAATTCCTTTCCCGGAAACCGCCACGACCGGTGCGTGGTCTGATAAAAAGTGACAGAGTAATCTGTAAATAGCTGGCTTCAGCAAAGGCATATCACAGGGAAGGATACAAACATACGGAAGGGAGGAATAATATAGAGCGGTATAGATACCGCCTAATGGACCGCAATCCGGAATCAGGTCCGGGTACACCGGAGTTTCCTGGGAAACAGCGAGATTATTCCTGCCCAAAATAAGCATTGCGTTCGGTGAAATATGTCGTGCAATGTGCAGCATTTTTTCCAGGAGCGTATGCTCCCCGATTCTGGCATTGATTTTGGGACTGCCAAACCGGCTGCTTTTCCCTCCGGCAAGAACCGCTGACGTTGTATTCCTCATATTCATCATAAANNNNAAAAAAACTCCCGTCGAATTGACAGGAGGTGAACAAAAATATATAGCCGGCCGACAAGGCCGATAATTTCTCCTTTGCCAATTCAGGAATGTCTAAAATCACTTAAACTTCCATCGGGCAGGGTGAGCAGTTACCCGCCAACCCGTTCTGTCCGGCGTATCCCCGCACGGGACCTAGCGCTAATCAAGGCGTAGCCGGCTCGGAGCAAATATTTGCAAAGACCGCAAAAGCACTATAAGTTTTAAACAAAAAAGGCTGAAATTCAAGAACTTTTTCAAAATAATACAAAGAAGATTATGACAGCAACATAAGCTGTCAAATGTTGTTGATACCAACGGAAGAGAAATATATCAAATTACCTGCCGGAAATCTGCCTTTTCCTGATTTGCAGGGTGGCAAGCAATTCAACCCCACTGATAATAACCAAAATGAATACCAAAATCCATAGCAGGAATCTTCCGCCAGCGGGAATCATTAACTTACCCCAGATGAGCCAGCCGGCAAGCACTAATCCCCCGCAAAAATTGATGATGAGCGCTCCGGCCAGCCCCAAGCCTGTGAGGTGATCTGATGTTTTGAGGAATTCTATCAGCAATGCTATTCCGATACCAAATAGCACGCCGCCCAGAATACTGGGATAGAACAGTTGATCTGTTACGGGCAGTCCCAGAACACGAATCACCTGGCCCGGGAAAAGAAAAAGAGCAATCCCCAGGATAAAATCAACCAGCGCATCCAAAACGAGAATTTTAGATTTTTTCATATTTTATCTTCTCCTTTTTCCAAACACACAGACTGCCCTTTCATAAATTAACTTTGCCAGAGAGATGAAAGAATTATCCTCACCTCAAATAAATCTGAATTCTCCCACCACTAAATTACATTTTGACATTTATTATGTTTCCGGGTCTTTTATTAATCCTTAAAAAATATAAAAATTTTATACAGTATTTGTAAATCCTGCCGATTAATAGAATGTCAGCGTTCGCAAAATATTTGCGAATGCTGAGAATATTAGTATTCAAAACAATAACAGGCTTAAAGAGGATAATAGATTTTGTCATATTTAATTAATTATTGATGCGCAGTAGTCTCTAACCCGAAAAGATATAATTCTTTTAAAATTGACCGCAGGAAATACCGGAGATACCATGGACGGAAAATTAAGAACCTTGATTGTAGATGATTCCTTTATAATGCGCCAGTTCATTCATAAAATGCTGGAAAAATATTTTAATGTCGAAGTGCTTGGGCATGCCGAGGACGGAAAAAAGGCGTTGGAGATGTTTCGGGAAACAAACCCTGATTATGTGACCCTGGATATTACTATGCCGCTCATGGACGGAATATCTGTTTTGCAGTCCATGCTGGAAATCAAACCATCCGCAAAAATTATGATAGTTACCGCATTGTCGGATAAGGAAACCGCACTCAGAGCACTCAAAATTGGTGCAAAAAATCTGATCATTAAACCATTTGCTGCAGAAAAACTGAAAGAGGCATTTGGCCGGCTAATTGAAAAAAATTAAGTTGAATAAACAAAAAAATACGCTCATGAACGAAACTGACCTGCATTTTTTCATCGACAGTACCCTGAACTATTTTCGGGAAGTTACCAATGAGAAAGCGCTGCCGGGTATCCCTTACATCAAAGGAAAAGAAGCTGTCGCGCTGGAATTCACCGGTATTATCGGTATTTCCGGAAAACGAAAAGGCGTGATCTATATTACCATAACGGAAAGTATGATTCATGAATTAGTAGGAATCATTCTCGGTATCAGCGAACTAAAACTTGAAGATGTCAAAGACCTGACCGGGGAAATTGCCAATACCATCGCCGGCAACGTAAGAGAGGCATACGGGAGCAGCTTTCTGATTTCCGTTCCGGTAGTGGTAGAAGGTATTCCCAAAGATATCCGCTTTCCCCAGGATGTGCAGACCTATGTGGTCCCTATCACTTGGAAAGAACACAAGTGTTTTCTTGTTGTATGCCTGGAATAGTTGGCCCGGCGTTGCACCGGCAAAACTGAATCATA
>JARRQT010000038.1:0-19547 GCA_037381445.1 Calditrichia bacterium | reverse complement strand
TGGCCAGCGCCCTCACCACAACTTTTGTGGGAGTGGCATGCAAAAATCCGATAGAAAGAGAAAGAAATAAAATAACAAATTGTGCTGCATGCTTCATGACCTGCCTCCTGTGCTGAAATATTGTTTGAAATCGCGAAAACATATTAAATATGACAGAGAGCCCGGAATGTTTCATTTATGAAGCGACCCATGGAGCCTATTCCTAAAAGCAGTTTTGGCAGAAATCGGTACCTCTCCGCTTACCAGGGATATTAAATTTTTATACCGGGAGGAATCGTCTTCTTTTTCGGATTCGATATTAGGCTTTTCGGCCAATTTATTTCTTGACATGTCCAATTTCATTTTATATACTATAGCAAATAGTAGTAAGCTATAGCAAATGGATGTATGTTGTGGAAGATTTATTAACAACCAAACAGGTTCTGGATTTGCTGAAAGTGGACAGGACCACCATTTACCGCATGATTAATGACGGGCGTTTGAAAGCGGTAAAGGTGGGAAACCACTGGCGTTTCCCCCGGAAAAATATTCAGGACCTCATTGCCGTGCAGGATGTTCCCAAATCCCAGACCAAAATGCAGATGAAATCTATTCTGCCCATTCACTGTATCGCCCCCATTCAGGATGTTTTTGCAGAAATTGCTGATGTCGGTTCGGTCACCACATCGCCGGAGGGCGAACCGCTGACGCACATCAGTAATTCATGCCGTTTCTGTGATATGATTTTTTCCATGGACAAGGGCCGTCAGGATTGCATCGATTGCTGGAAAAAACTGGCGGAGCAATCGAGTGTTCGACCCCAATTCGTTACTTGCCATGCTGGTCTGCAGTATGCCCGCGCCCGCATAGAACTGGACGGCGAACTGGCGGCCATGCTGATCGCGGGACAATTTTATACCAGCCAGCCTGATCCCGTCGAAGAAAAGGAGCGAATCCATCGTCTGGCCGGGCGGTATCATCTGGACGAGAAGGCGTTGACCGCCGCCGCAAAGGAAATTCAGGTGATTGGCGAAAAACGCCAAAAACAAATAGCCCCGTGGCTGGAAAAAGTAGCTCAAACCTTTGAACAGGTCACCCGGGAAAGGGCGGAGTTCTCCCGTCGTTTGAAGAAGATCGCGGATTTGAGCAAAATTGATGCAGAAGATTAAAGGGTTTGCAGGGAATTGATAATTTCCCTTTGGCGGCCCAACCCGCAACAAAATAGCCACGATTGAATCCTGGCTATATCTGTAACATGCTTCAGAGTTCTTCATAAAATCTTCATTTTAATTTGATAATTATAGTGCAAGGAAATAGAAGGAGGAGGCAGGGAGAAATTTTATTTCGAATGAATAAGTAATATTCTCTGCTGCGGTGGGTTAGATCTTCTGCAACGATCGTATAATCTACCTTCAAATCCTCTCGGGTTGGAAAGAGTTGTTTTTCATTACATCATCAGTTGAATAGGAGGGCAATATCCTTGCCTTCAAAAATTGAAATCAGAAAAATACATAAGGAGGATTTAAAATGGCTGTGAATCCGAATCAAACACTCGACTGCAGCGGGCTGGCGTGTCCGATGCCAATTATCAAGACCAAAAAGGCAGTAGACGGCCTGAAGGTCGGTGAGGTCTTAAAAATGATCGCGACGGATCCCGGTTCCGTCAGCGATGTAAATGCCTGGACACAAAAAACCGGCCATCAGCTGCTGGAGCACGAGGAAGAAGGCGGCAAATTCGTTTTTTACATCAAGAAGACCAAATAGCAATTTGTGAGCAACAATAACCAAAACACAAGAATTCAGGAGAAACAATTATGGCCGAAGAAACCAAGAAACGGCTGGCAATTATTGCGGCTCATGGCTCGCTGGATGCCGCTTATCCGCCGCTTATCCTGGCAACCGCTGCCGCAGCGCTGGATATGGAAGTTGCTATCTTTTTTACCTTCTACGGATTGGAAATTCTCAAAAAGGGGAGGGCAGATAAATTACAGGTTGCGCCTATTGCCAATCCGGCAATGCCCGTATCCATTCCGAATATTGTGGGCATGCTGCCGGGAATGACCTCCATGGCAACTTCCATGATGAATGGCTGGATGAGAAAGGCCAATGTGGCAAAATTGAGCGAGCTTATTGAAATGGCAATGGAGATGGATGTCAGGCTGATTGCCTGCCAGATGACAATGGATGTTATGGGGATTAAAAAGGAAGATTTGCTGGACAATCTCGAAATCGGTGGCGCCGCTACTTTTCTGGAATATGCCAGTCATGATGCCATCACATTGACATTTTAGGATTTATTTTTATTCAAATATGTGAAACCGGTAACTTATAAACCCGGAAGGAGAACGCTATGGATGAAGATAAAGTCATGGTTGTTATGACCAGCGGGCCAGATACCCCCCGGCGCTGTGCCACGCCATTTTTCATGGCCACACTGGCCGCTGCTATGGATTACGAAGTTACGATGTTTTTTACCATTGACGGAACTCTGCTGCTGAAGAAAGGGCTGGCGGAGACCATTTATCCCAAGGAAGGCGGAAAATCGGCGGGCGAATTTCTGCAGGAAGCACTGGAAGCCGGTGTAAAGATGACTGCCTGCACGGCTTCCATGGAACTTCATGATCTCACCCAGGAAGATTTGATCGAAAATGTCAAGATGGTTGGCGGCGCTTCCATGTGGCAAATGGCGGAAGAATGTAAAACTGTTTTATCATTTTAAAAGGAGGTTCTCATGAGTAAGCTAAAAGGTTGTGATCTTCCGGAAGATCTTTATTATTTTATTGATAAGCACATCTGGGCGAAACCAATGCAGGGAAATGTTATTCGCGTCGGTATGAATACTGTGGCGGGAAAACTGTCCGGCGGGAAACTGAATGCGGTGACGGCTAAAACTAAAAATATTGGGAAAGAGATTCCCAAGGGAAAAAGCCTTGCTACGGTGGAAAGCAGCAAATATGTGGGACCCGTTCCCGCGCCGGTAACCGGAACACTGGTGAAGGTCAACGAGAAACTGGACGCCGATCCCAATCTGGCCATCAGCGATCCTTACGGTGAGGGCTGGATTGCCGAACTGGAAGCGAGTGCATGGGACCAGGAAAGGTCCGAGCTGGTGACCGGCGCCGAAGGTCTGGAAACCTACAAGGCCAAACTGGAGGCTGAAAATATTTCGTGTGAATAAATCACATTCTCTATAGAAAGGAGAAGCTAATGGCTGAAAAAACCATCTATCAGCATCTCAAAGAAGAAGGTGTCTCGCGACGGGAGTTTATGAAATTCTGCGGATTATTGGCGGGTTTGATGGGAGTTGAGTTCTCCCCGCCGGTCAAGGCGCTGGGGGCTGTTGCAGGTCCCAGCCCGGAAAAAATGGTGGCCGATGCGTTGAAGAGCAAGCCCCGTGTGCCCATTATCTGGTTGGAGTTGCAGGATTGCGCCGGTTGCACAGAAGCGATTTCCCGTTCCTGGTCGCCCAGTTTAGTGAAGCTTGTGCTGAACAAAATTGCATTGGATTACCAGGAAACCCTGATGGCGGCTGCCGGATTCCAGGCAGAAGAGGCCAAGAAAGAAGCCATGGAGAAGTATAAAGGTAAATATGTTCTGGTCGTTGAAGGAAGTCCGGCAATTGGCGAAGATCAGGTTTTCTGCACTATCGGCGGACGTGGAAATATTGATCTGCTCAATGAGGCGGCGGAAGGTGCAGCAGCGATTATCGCGACCGGGAATTGCGCAGCTTTTGGCGGCATTCCCAAGGCTAATCCGAATCCCACAAATGCGCGCGGCGTGTGGGAAGTGATTACTTCCAAGCCGGTTCTCAATATCCCCGGCTGTCCTGCTATTCCCGAAGTGACCACCGGCACCATTGTGTATTTCCTGGTAATGGGAAAATTGCCGGAGATGGACAGCCTCAACCGCCCCATGACGTTTTACGGCCACACCATTCATGACCACTGCCTGCGTCGTCCGTTCTATGATGCCGGAAAATATGCCGATAGTTTTGATGACGATGGTGCCCGCGCCGGCCACTGTCTCTACAAACTGGGCTGCAAAGGACCTACTACCTACAATGCCTGTTCTTCCCTGAAATGGTATCAGGGACTTTCCTTTCCTGTACAATCCAATCACCCCTGCCTGGCCTGCTCCCAGCCCAACTTCTGGGATGGTGGTGGATTTTACCAGGGTCAGTCAGCACCACTAAATCGTCCTGATCTGGCGGCATTTGGCATTGCGGCAGGTGCCGGCGCTGCGGTTGGTGTGGCATTGGCAGGTGCAAATAGTATTAATAAGAAGCGCGCTGAACATGAATCAAAAAAAGAGAAATAGGAGGTAAATATGGCCTGGGATGAACTACTTCGGTTTCTCCGCGGTCCCATGTTTTACGCCGCCCTGGTGTTTTTTCTTTTCGGAATGTTTTTTCGGCTCTTCCGGGTTGTGCTGTTGGGCTGGCAACGGGATCGTGTTCCCAGCAAAGGGAGCAAAATCGGCGGGGTTGTAATAACTTACCTTAAATCTATACTTATCCTACCCTTCATTCCCTGGGTAAAACTGACTTTTAATAAAAATGCACTGACCTATGTGGCGGGTGGAGTTTTCCATCTGTCACTTTTCGGAATCATCTTTTTCGGGGCCCCGCACATGCTGGTATGGAAAAGCATACTTGGATTCGGCTGGCCCACCTTGCCGGCGCCTTATGTCGATTGGCTGGCTGCCATCGGCATTATTTCATTGGTTGCACTGCTGATTAACAGACTTGTCCACCCGGTTCTGAAGAAAATTACCCGAACGGCGGACTGGTTTAACTGGACCATCGTATTTCTGCCTTTTATCACCGGTTACGTTATGTCGCGTCATCTGTGGTTTGAATATCAGGCGGCGTTCAGTCTGCATATGATTGCAGTGGACCTCTTGCTCATCTGGATTCCCTTGAGCCGTATTTCACACTTCATGCTATATTTCTTCTCACGGACAATACATGGTGCACAGTTCGGCAAACGGGCGGTAACGCCATGAAAGGAGGAAATTTATGAATGCAGAATCAGCAGTTAGTGCAAATGTAGTCGAAACCGGGAAGGCGAAGTCTACCCGTTCGGAAACTGCAGTCAATGCGCTGATCAGGGAAACCGGCGGCTGGGTTGCCAGCCAGTTGGAAGCCTGTACCCGCTGCGGACTTTGTGCCGATGGCTGCCATTATTATCAGGCAACCGGGGAACCTTCCTACTCTCCCGTTTGGAAAATTGAAATTCTGCGTCGGGCTTATGAGCAGCGGTTTACTTTGGGCGGAAGACTTCGTTTAGCCGTTGGCTTGGAAAAGCCGATTACTGATGAAGATTTGGAACATTGGAGTAAAATCGTTTTTGAAGCCTGCACGGTTTGCAATAAATGCTCCCTGGTATGCCCTATGGGAATTGACCTCGGTCCCATTATCCACCGGGTGCGTGGTGCCTTGACGGCCGCCGGTGTAACGCCCAAAGACCTGCACGATGCCGTGCAGAAACAGATTGAGATTGGAAGCCCGCTGGGCCTGACCCTGGATCGTTATCAGGAGCGCCTGGAATGGATTACCGATGAGTGGGAGGTGGATATCCCCATGAATAAAAAAGGAGCTGATACCCTGGTAGCATTCACTTCTATCGAAATGATGAAATTTCCTTCCACCATTGCGGCAATTGCAACAATCCTGAATAAGGCCGGCGAGAACTGGACCATCAGCACCAAGGGCCGTGAAATGGTAAATTTCGGTTTTTTTGAAGGAAGCGATGAGCACACCAGACTTTTCCTGAGCCGCCTTTTCGATGCTGCAAAGGAATTGGGGGTTAAACGTATTATGGTGAGCGAATGCGGCCATGCCTACGATGCCCTTCGCTGGACGGCTGCAAACCTTGTGCAGGTGCCCAAGGGCTTGACTGTTACACATATCATCGCAGTAATGACGGATTATATTCGTAGTGGTCGGATTAAGCTGAAAAAAGGCGCCTATGACAATGGTACTATCACTTTTCATGATGCCTGCAAAATTCAGCGCCGCGGGAGTCACATCAAAGAGCCTCGTGAAATATTGAAAATGTTAGCCCCAAATTCCTTCAAGGAGTTGACGCCAAACAGAGAACAATCGATTTGCTGCGGCGGTGGTGGTGGCGTCATTTCCATCAAGGAAGCAGATCCCCTGCGCTTCGCTGCCTTTGGTCTGAAAATGGATCAGATGAATAAAATCGGCGCGAAAACAGTTTGTATGGTCTGTTCAAACTGCCTGTTGCAGTTCAATGATGGTTTGGATTATTACAAATCGGATATTAAAGCGAGAAGTCTGTCCGATCTAGTCTCAAAAGCAATGGAATGACCAGCATCAAAATAAAAGGAGATGCAGTTTGATGGCATAACGGAAAAGCCGGTAAACAGAGGGGATATTCATGATGGCGTTATGTGATATGTCTCTTTAATGGAAATACTTCCGGTTTCCCTTATTCCGGAGGATTGCACAAAAAAACAAAAATTTTATGTGGAGGTGTTGTTATGGCATCCTTTACCCTCACACCGGTTGAAAAAGGTATTCTTCGCTGTAAACACACCGGGAAATTTACGCCGCAGGATGTTCAGTCCCTGGCAATATTCCTGAAAGATTATCACGGGAAACTGCTTATAGATTTGACCGGCACAAATCCTGCGGACTGCGAGCGGAATATTAAAAACTTCAGACCCATGATGCCGACAGCGGCTATCTTTGGCGCGAAAATTGACACCAAAATACTCGACATCGACCCCAGCTATTATGCCAACCATGTGCAGTACTTTGACAGCGAAGATGAAGCTTTAGATTGGCTTCGTAATCAATAGGAGGATAGAATGAGCAAACGACTTGTAGTTGATCCGATAACCCGTATTGAGGGCCATCTCCGGATTGAGGCGGAGCTGGACCAGAATAATACCATTACCAAGTCCTACTCTTCCGGGACCATGGTGCGTGGTATAGAAATCATTTTAAAAGGGCGTGATCCCCGGGAAGCATGGGCATTTGCCCAGCGGGCCTGCGGCGTATGCACCACTGTCCATGCCTTCGCCTCCATTCGCTCGGTGGAAGACGCTCTGAAAATTCAGATCCCGCAGGCTGCGAATGTCATCCGAAATATGATGATTGCCCAACAATACGTGCATGATCATGTGATGCATTTTTACCACCTGCAGGCGCTGGATTTTGTGGATGTGGTAAGCGCGCTGAAAGCCGATCCGAAAAAAACTTCCGATATTCAGCAAAGTCTTTCCGCCTGGCCCAATTCTTCCCCCGGTTACTTCGCAGATGTTCAACAAAAAGTACAGGCCATCGTCAACAGCGGCCAATTGGGTCTTTTCACCAACGGTTACTGGGGACATCCGGCCTATAAACTTCCGCCGGAAATCAATCTGCTGGCGGTGGCCCATTACCTGGAAGCGCTGGACTGGCAGGCCCATGTGGTTAAAATCCATGTGATCTTCGGCGGAAAAAATCCCCATCCCAATTTTGTGGTGGGCGGTGTACCGCTTCCCATAAATATGGAAAATGATCAGGCACTGAATGCGGACCGGCTGTCTATAATTAACGATTCAATTACCAAGATTAATGACTTTATTAGCCAGGTTTATTTGCCTGATGTTTTGGCAATTGCCCCATATTACAAGGAATATGCCGC
Source organism: Calditrichia bacterium (assembly GCA_037381445.1). Classification (GTDB taxonomy): domain Bacteria; phylum Calditrichota; class Calditrichia; order RBG-13-44-9; family RBG-13-44-9; genus JARRQT01. The sequence goes on along the minus strand of JARRQT010000038.1, from coordinate 11,913 downwards.
GCTGGGCGAAGGCCTGGGAAATTTCCTGACCTGGGGTGAATTCCCGGAAGGCAATATCCATGATCTTTCGAAATTGTATGTGCCTCGTACCCTTATCCTGAACCGGGACCTGAAAAATATTACCGTCCCCGATCCCTATGATATGCAGAAGATGAAAGAGTTTGTAACTCATTCATGGTACAAATACAGTCAGGGAAATGATGCCGGTTTATACCCGTGGAAGGGTGAAACGGTTTTCAATTACACGGGACCCAAACCTCCCTACGAATATCTTGAAGTGGATCAAAAATATTCCTGGCTGAAAGCGCCGCGCTGGAATGAAACTCCTGTCGAAGTAGGACCGCTGGCCCGGGTGCTGGCCATGTATGCCACCGGCAATAAACCCACCCAGGAGCTGGTGGGGGTGGTGCTGGATAAGCTGAAAGCGCCGCCGTCTGCACTGTTCTCCACTCTGGGACGGATTGCCGCACGCGCCATCGAAACCAAGGTTTTTGGCGATCTGCTGCCGAGATATTATGATGAGCTGATCACCCTCATTCAGTCCGGCAACACACAAACCTTCAACGGTGAAAAATGGGATCCGATCAGTTGGCCAGACCATGCGGAAGGATTCGGCTTTATGGAAGCCCCCCGGGGCGCGTTAGGGCACTGGATTGTGATTGACAGCGGGAAGATCTCCAATTATCAGATGGTGGTTCCTACTACCTGGAACGGATCGCCGCGTGATAATAAAGATCAGCCCGGTGCGTATGAAGCTTCGCTTCCGGGAACCACCCTGGCTGTTCCGGATCAACCCTTGGAGATCTTGCGAACCATACATTCATTCGACCCCTGTCTGGCCTGCGCGATTCACATGGTAGATGCTGACGGCAAATCCGTCGGGGAAGTTGGAACGGGTTTTAATGTCTGTCTGAAGTGAGAGCTGATTTCGTCCAATAATGAAAAAATGAACCGGGAACTCAATCGAAGCAGGCATCTTTAGTGATATTTTCTTACTGAAGATGCCTGTATTTAAAGGACCTTATGTTCGGAAAAGACCGCAAGATTGTTTTGGGACTGGGAAATATTCTGAACCGCGATGAAGGGCTGGGTGTTCATTGCCTGAAGCCATTGCAGGAGCGAATTGGTAATACCCATAATGTAGAATTACTGGACGGCGGCGTGCTGGGAATGAATCTCCTCCCTTTCGTGGAAGCATCCAGCCACCTTTTGCTGCTGGACGCCATTGATGCCCGCAAAGAACCGGGAACAGTGATTGAATTGAGCAAAGACGCGATTCCCCTTTATACGCAGGTGAAAATGTCGCAGCACCAGGTAACCTTCCAGGAGGTCCTGGAATTTGCGGCCATGCGGGGTAAATTCCCTAAGTACCTGCATCTCATTGGCGCTCAACCGGAAGACATAGAAATCGGAGCAGAAATGAGCTCTGCCGTGGCGGCTGCCATTCCGGAAATCGTGGAGCGGGCCATGGCGATTCTGAAAAAATGGGAGCTGCTGGAAAAAGACCTTTGAGATGTCCCATCGCTGACAAAAAGGGAATTTCTGCCAGGAGATCGCGGCCTGGGATGGTTTTGAAGGATTTTGGGAAGGAGGTTAAATATTGAAGGATCAACAAATCGAGCCGATCTAGGCTTTTAGTTCCCTCCGAAGGAATTGCAATGCTGCACTTTTTCATTTGAGAAATCGCCGGGCGGAAATTAAATTTCCCGCCATGGTTTCACATTCAATAACGTTCGTATTATGCCCTTGTAGATTCAAATAAACTCCGGATTTCCGGGTATAGGAAAGAATTTATGAAACAAATCAGACTGCTCGATTTGGGAAATGTATCGCCCCTGCGCTCACAAACCTGTTATCATGCGGTTGCCTATGCCATGAAGCCGGATTCTCCGGATACGGTTATTCTGGTAAACCCCGCGCGGCCTTATGTTTGTATTGGATTTCATCAGGATTTGGAGAAGGAAGTGGATCTCGATTACTGCAGGGAGAGCGGGTTTCCGGTGTACCGCCGGGAGGTCGGCGGCGGCGCCGTGTACCTGGACAATAACCAGGTATTTGTGCAATGGATTTTTCATCCCGGTTCTTTACCCGCCGATCTGGAAACACGTTTCCGCCTATACGTAAAACCGCTGGTTGAAACCTACCGGGCGCTCGATATACCGGCCTATCTGCGGCCGGTGAACGATATTCATGTGGATGGGAAAAAAATCGGGGGAACCGGGGCGGCGCAAATCGGCGAGGCTGAAGTGTTGGTCGGCAGCCTGATGTTCGATTTTGACAAATCAAAAATGGCCAGGGTTCTGAAGGTGCCCTCCGAAAAAATGCGCGATAAAATTTTTGAGAGTCTGGAGCAGTATATGACCACCATCAAGGACCAGCTTGGGAAGATTCCGGACCGGGAGAAGGTGAAAAGGCTTTATGCGGAGAAGATGGCCAAAACCCTGAATGCCGAGGTGATCCCCGGTACCTGGTCTGAGGAAGAAGAGACGATGGTGCAGCGGATCGATAAACGGTTTCTTTCGGATGAATGGCTCTACCGAAAAGGCACTTTAAAACAAAGCGGCATTAAAATTCATGAAGATGTCAAATTGCTGGATTCGGTTTACAAAGCGCCCGGCGGACTCATCCGCGCCACCGTCCGGCTGCATGACAACCGCATCGATGATGTGGCGCTCTCCGGTGATTTCACGCTGTTACCAGGGATGGCCCTGGGGGGCATGGAGCAGGCGCTCCGCGGCATTTCTATGGAATCCGAGACGGTACGGGAAAAGATCGTGGAATCGTACCATGCCTTGCGGATTCAATCGCCGGGCGTTACCCCGGAGGATTTCAGCAAAGCCGTCATGCTTGCCATCGAACAGGAACAGGGTCGGTAGTTGTTATGTCGAACGGTTTGAAATCATCCTTCGTCCATCTCAAAAAATATATTTTCCGGGGAATCCTGGCCCTGATCCCGCCGGTTCTCACCTTCCTGGTTCTGCGTCTGCTTTATGTGGGCATCGATCAGAAAGTGACCCGCATAATAGAACGAATCATTGGTTTCAGCATACCGGGGCTGGGAATTTTATTGGTGCTGGTGGTGATCTATTTTGTCGGCGTCATCGCCAGCAACATGATCGGGCGGCAGATTTTTGGCATCATCGAAAAAATTGTGAGCCGAATTCCGCTTCTCAATACCACTTACCAGGTAGGCAAGCAGCTTTCCGTCACGCTGGCCCTGCCGGAACGCCAGGTGTTCAAACGGGTGGTGCTGGTCGAATACTTGAAGCAGGGTATGTGGACGGTCGGTTTTGTAACCGGTGCAATTCACGACCGGGGCCACAATGATGAAATTCTGCTCAAGGTATACATTCCCACCCCGCCCATGCCGACTTCCGGTACCATGGTGCTGGTTCGGGAATCGCAGACCCGTGATCCTGGCTGGACCATTGAGGAGGCCATGAAAATTGTCATATCGGGAGGGATCATCGGGCCAGATCAAATTCAATGAAGAGACGGATAAGAAATTTACCCTGCAAAATTTTTCGGTTGCTTTCCGAAACCAATCCGCTTCGATTTTCCATCGAAAAAACAGTTTTTCTTTTATTTCTTTTTCGGAAATGGGGTTCAGCCGTCGCTGCTGCAGATGATTTAATTTTTAACGGAAACCGAATGCGCTGATATGTGTATCAATCTGCAGCCCGGTTGAGCAAAGAAACAGAGAAAAATATCTGCTTGCGGCGGCCGGGAACGAATGGTTTAATTGAGCAGGCCGAATTCAGGAAACTCATGTTTTTGCCAACCACCAAAGATGAAATGAAGCAACTGGGCTGGGATCGTCCCGATGTGATTCTGGTTACCGGGGATGCCTATATCGACAGCCCGTATATGGGAATTTCGGTAGTAGGCCGGGTGCTCATGGACGCAGGCTACCGGGTGGGGATTATTGGCCAGCCCGACACGGATTCAGCCCTTGATATCACCCGTCTGGGTGAGCCAGCGCTCTTCTGGGGTGTTTCCGGGGGCAGCATCGATTCCATGGTGGCCAATTATACAGCAACCGGCCGCAAAAGAAAAAGTGATGACTACACACCGGGGGGATTGAATAACCGCCGTCCTGATCGGGCCGCCATCGTGTACACAAACCTGATTCGAAGATATTTCAAGAATACCCGGCCGGTGGTGCTGGGCGGTATCGAGGCCAGCCTGCGCCGAATCGCCCACTACGATTACTGGTCTGATAAAATCCGCAAATCGATTTTATTCAATGCCAAAGCTGATATTTTGGTATACGGCATGGCCGAAAAAACAATAATTGAATTGGCTGCAAGACTGAAGGAAAGCAGAGATATTATCGATCTTCGCGGAATCTGTTATAGCTCCCGGGAGCTTCCGTCGCACTTTGTTGAACTGCCATCGTACGAAACCGTTGTGCAGGACAAAAATGCATTTATTGACATGTTTCATCTGTTTTACCGCAACAACGATCCTTTGAAAGGGAAGGGATTGTATCAAAAGCAGGATGCCCGTTATCTGGTGCAGAATCCCCCGGCGCCCTATTTAAACCAGGCTGAACTGGACCGCGTATATGATCTGCCCTATGAGCGCAAGGTCCATCCTTTTTATGAACAGCAGGGAGAAGTGAAAGCGCTGACCACTTTCAAATTTTCGCTTCCTACCCACCGCGGTTGTTACGGGGAGTGTAATTTTTGCTCGATTGCCGTGCATGAAGGCAGGACGGTGAGATGGCGCAGCGAGGATTCCATACTGAAGGAGGCGGTTCAACTAACGCATGAAAAGGATTTCAAGGGCTATGTTCAGGACGTGGGCGGTCCCACCGCGAACATGTATGGCTACGAATGCCGGCTGAAATTGGAAAAGGGGAGTTGTGTTCACAAAAGGTGCCTCTATCCAAAACTCTGCCCGCAGTTGAAAATCGATCACTCCCGTCAGATCGGTCTGCTGCGGAGACTTCGCAACATAAAGGGCGTGAAGAAAGTATTTGTCTCTTCAGGTATCCGCTATGACCTGGTGCTGGGGGATGCCCTCCACGGCACGAAATATCTGGAGGAAGTGGTTCGCCATCATGTTTCCGGTCAAATGAAAATCGCACCCGAGCATACCGAAGATCGTGTGCTGGCCCGTATGGGAAAACCGGGGAAAAGGCTGCTGCAGGAATTCCATGACCTGTTCTTTAGATACACCCGGGCGGCGGGTAAAAAGCAATACCTGACCTATTACCTGATTGCAGCCCATCCGGGTTGTGGCGAGGCCGAGATGAGGGATTTGAAAACATTCGTTTCCGGAAACCTGAAGATCAACCCGGAACAGGTGCAGATTTTCACCCCGCTTCCTTCCACCTATTCCGCAGTGATGTATTACACAGGCCTGGATCCTTTCACTCGCGAAGAAATATTTGTGGAAAAGAGCTTAGCCGGTAAGGAGAAACAGAAGAGCATTGTTACCCGTCCCGGAAAAAGCAAAGGAAAGCAGAATGCTGTGGCAAAAGCAAGGCCGCAAAGAAAGAGCGGGCAAAAAGGGCGACGCTGATTGTCTGACGGCAATCCTATTCCCAATTAATATGTATTGGCCGGCTTCGCAGAAGAAGTTTGACTTTTTCTGTTCCTGCTTTCCCTTGTCCTTTTGAAAAATCTGCTTTATATTTTGTCTTACGTCGTTCGTTAGTAGTGACACAGAATCCCAGAGGATGCGTCAGATACCGGACATTCGTGTTTAGGATTTTTCGAGAAATTACTCTTAGCCTAAAAATGAGGATACCTTTATGAAACAGGAAAAGAAATCTCTTTTATCCCTGATTTTGTGCTTTGCAATGCTTCTTGGCGGGATGAATGTCCTGCTGTCGCAGGAAAAGCAAACTATTACTGCCAGTGATGTGGCGGTTGCGGAAAATCTGCTGGGACTGAAATTCAGTCCGGCCGAGCAGGATTCCATGCTGGGCGATTTGGAAGGTAACCTGCAAAGCTATCGGGAACTCCGCAAAGTGCCGCTGCCCAACAGTGTGCCGCCGGCCCTGGAATTCAATCCTGTGCCGGTAGGATTTGAATTTCCTGATCAGCAATTCCCCAACGAATGGAGCAATCCGCAAAATGTCACGGTCCCGGAAAATTTCGAAGACCTGGCTTTCTATTCCGTGCGTGACCTGGCTGTGCTGCTGCGGAGCCGGAAACTCACTTCCGTTCAACTAACAAAAATGTATCTCGATCGCCTGAAAAAATACGGACCGCAGTTGAAATGTGTGGTGACCCTGACCGAAGACTTGGCACTGAAGCAGGCGCAGCAGGCGGACAAGGCAATCGCGGCTGGTGAATATGTCAGTATGCTGCAGGGGATTCCCTATGGGGTCAAGGATTTGCTGGCGCTGAAAGGTTATCCCACGACCTGGGGTGCCATGCCGTATAAGGACCAGTATATCGATGAAACCGCTACCGTGATCAAAAAGCTGGAGGATGCCGGGGCAGTACTGGTGGCAAAGCTGACACTGGGGGCCTTGGCGTGGGGAGATGTCTGGTTCGGCGGGAAAACGCTGAATCCCTGGAATCTGGAGCAGGGCAGCAGCGGCTCTTCGGCGGGTCCGGCTGCGGCAACTGCCGCTGGTCTTGTTGCATTCTCCATCGGGACTGAAACCTGGGGCTCCATTGTTTCGCCTTCTACCCGCTGCGGGGATACCGGACTGCGTCCCACTTACGGAAGGGTGAGCCGCACGGGCGCCATGACCCTGAGCTGGAGCATGGATAAGATCGGGCCCATCTGCCGCTCGGCGGAGGACTGCGCCATTGTTTTCAACGAGATCATCGGTCCGGACGGGATTGATCAGACGGTGCGCGATCTGCCCTTCAACTATGCGAACAAAGCCGATTATTCTGCCCTCCGCATCGGCTACCTGAAATCAGAATTTGAGAATGACAGTTCCAACCGAAAAAACAATGAAGCAACGCTTGCTAAACTCCGTGAGCTTGGCGCGAAGCTGGTGCTTGTTGAACTGCCCGATTTGCCGGTGAACTCCATGTCGTTCATTCTGAACGCCGAGGCGGCAGCCGCCTTCGACGAACTGACCCGCTCCGGGCGCGACAGTCTGATGGTGCGCCAGATCCGTGACGCCTGGCCCAATGTGTTCCGTGCTTCCCGTTTTATCCCGGCGGTGGAATACATCCAGGCCAATCGGGCCCGTTACCTGCTGATTCAAAAAATGGCAGACCTGATGAAAAACATAGATGTTTATGTGGCTCCTTCTTTCAGCGACGATCTGCTGCTGACCAACCTGACCGGGCATCCCTGCGTGGTGGTTCCCAACGGATTCAATGATAAAGGAAGCCCCACCAGTATCAGTTTCATCGGACGTCTCTATGAAGAGGGAACCGTATTGGGTGTTGCCCAAACCTATCAAAATACCACCCAATTCAATAAAATGCATCCCGCGCTTTTTCAATAATATTCTCGGTTAGCCCCATCTTTTTTGATGGGGCCAATCGAATCAGGAAGAATTCTAAAAATTAATTATCGCCTTTTTAATAATGCCGTTTAAGCTATCCCAATCCGTTTAACCCGGTGACTCACATATCTTTTTCACTTTCCGGGACATCCCGGATCCGGATATCCGTTTTTAACATCACCGGGCAAAAGATTGCCGATCTTTTTGAAGGGAAAAAGTCGGCGGGAATGCATACTTTGACCTGGAATGCTTCCAGTCAGCCTTCCGGCGTTTATTTCATCCGGATGCAGTCCGATGGCTTCTCGGCGATGAAAAAATGTGTACTGCTGAAATAACAAATATTTTTATCTCCAATTCAGAAATGAATATGGTGTCCGGCCGTCTTTTTCAGGCCGCCGGACACCATATATGCCTGATAAATTCATAAATTATCTTGCCCAATATTCCCAATCGCTGACAGTGCAAATTCTGCGGCATCTTAATTTCAATGAGAAGGGAAACGCATTCTGATAAATCTCTCATCCATGATTTTTTATGATTCAGACTCTGCTCGGAAAGCCGCTTTTCAATAGTCCTCCCCCGCGGAACAAAAATTCTCACATAATTCTTAAAAAACCTGTAATGGAGTCGGGATCCGCCGAATCTGTTATTTGGGAAATTTTTGAACCAGATTTTCCCAATATGTTGAAGAGGTAATTATCTTTTGAACATTTTTTCGAATTCATCAATCCATAAATGCGGAGCAGTTCATCATGGAAAATCGTCTGGAGCAGAACAAACGGAATGCGCAGGCCTTCTATTCGCTTGCCTTTAATGAATGCAAACCAGAGGAGGCGATTGAAAGATATGCGGGCTCGCAATATATTCAGCACAACCCACATGTTGGAAACGGCAAGGAAGCCTTTATCCAATATTTTCAACGCATGGCCGAGGAATATCCGGGCAAAAAAGTGTATTTCAGGCGCACGATTGCAGAGGACAATTACGTGGTTTTGCACTGTTATCAGCTGTGGCCGGGCGACAGCGATTATGCCAGTATGGATATTTTCAGATTCGATGAAAATGGAAAGATCGTGGAACATTGGGATGTCATTCAGGCTGTCCCGGAAAATTCGGAGAATGATAACACAATGTTTTAGAGGACTTGAAACGTCTTGTATATCGCGGTGTTATTTCGTAACAGAACCTGTTTTCATTCCGCCCAGTGAATGGTCATTGAAAAATGCTCAACGCGCAAATTGTTTTTAAGCAGGAGGAGTGATCCGCGCCTGCTGTTTTTGATTTGTTTCCAAAAACGGATTGAAAAAGCGTGAAATAATTTTTGGTTTCCATCAGGCTGTTTTTGATTTTCCCGGTCTCTTTGCTTACATTATTCCCCGATGAATAAAGAATGCTTTTGTTCATACTGTCCGGAATGATATATATGGATGCGGCAGTTTGAGAAATGCGGGGAATAATATTCTGCATATCGAGGGTCAGCCGATGACAAGGGGGGATATGTTGAACCTTAGCAACAGGATAGTATTATGATAGTCATCAAATTCGGCGGGACGTCGGTGAAAGACGCAGCCGCCATGCAGCATGCGGCCAAAATTGCCCGGAGTTATAAAGTTCCTGTGGCGGTTGTATTGTCGGCGACGGCCGGTACTACAAATGCTCTGCTCCAGATGGTTGAACTGGCTTTTCCTGTGGCGGTTGTATTGTCGGCGACGGCCGGTACTACAAATGCTCTGCTCCAGATGGTTGAACTGGCTTCCGCCGGGCAGATGGAGCAGGTTTCGGGAATCAAGAAAAACATCGAGTCAAATCATATGACCATGATCCGGGAACTCGGCCTCGATCAGGATCAGATGCTTAAAAATGAAGTCGCACGGTATTTTTCAACCCTGGAAATCCTGCTAATCGGGGTATACTACATTCGGGAAGCCACGCCCCGGGTCCGGGATGCGGTCGCGGCTCATGGCGAACTGTTTTCCACCAGAATTTTTGCCGCCTATCTGAAATCACTGGCTGTCGATTGCCGCTGGTTTGATGTGCGGGAAGTGATGATCACGGATGAGAGCTTCGGCGGCGCCCGGCCGGATAAATCCCAATTAGATCGTCTGACCGGACAGAAACTGGAACCTGTTCTTGATTCTTCCGGCGTAATCGTTACCCAGGGATTTATCGGGAGCACCGGGGAAGGATTGACCACCACGCTGGGAAGGGGAGGCAGCGATTATACTGCAGCGCTTCTGGGAAATGCGCTTCATGCCGAGCGAATTGAAATCTGGACAGACGTCAGCGGAGTCATGACTGCAGATCCGCGGCTTATCAAATCGGCCTTTTCCCAGCGTGATCTTTCTTTTAAAGAGGCGGCGGAACTGGCTTACTTCGGCGCCAATGTGCTGCATCCCAGCACGATCCTGCCGGCACTGGAAAAGAATATCCCGGTGCTGGTCAAAAATACCGCCGTTCCTGAGGATCCCGGAACAACCATCACGCTGGAAAGCAAACGCCCGGGGGTGATCAAAGCAATTGCTTTCCGCAAAAATATCACCGTGCTTACGGTGGAATCAAGCCGCATGCTGCTGGCCTACGGTTTTCTGGAAAACATATTCAAGGTGTTCTCCCGCCACAAGGTCTCCGTGGATCTCATTTCCACATCAGAGATTACGGTTTCACTGACAATTGATGACAATTATTCTATCGATAATATCGTAAAGGAATTGAGCGAATTCTCCAATGTCAAAGTTACCGGAAAAACATCGATTATTTCACTGGTGGGCGAAAATATAAAAGAAAGTCCCGGCTTTCTGCATAAGGTGTTCGAATCGCTGGACGGAATTCCCATTGAAATGATTACTTTCGGGACTTCAAACGTTAATTTGAGCGTGGTAATCCCCGAACACTATTTGAATGATGCGGTGATGAAACTGCATCGTAATTTTTTTGAATCCGGCGGGAAGGAGACCAATCCGGAATGATCACAAGAGGCGAAAGAAATGGCCGGGCATGAATGCACTTTTGCGGCCCGCGCTCTATAAGGCCTGTCATCAGATTCTCATCGACGGAAAACCGCAAAGCGATTCCGCTAAATATCTGGTCACCGGGCAAATCTGCGAGAATGCGGATATACATCTGCGGGAGAGGAATTTCCCCGAGCCGGAAGCGGGCGATATCGCAGTGATTTGCGATGCCGGTGCATACGGCCGCGTTATGAGCTCCAATTATAACAACCGGTCCGGATCGGCGGAAGTTTTGGTGTCCGGGAAATCATACCGTAAGATTCATAATCGCGAAACGATTGAAGACATTTTCAGAAATGTGCCGGATTTTTAGTATCCCGGGAAGACATCATACATTATTGAACATTTTCCGGCACGATACCTCAGGTGAAGATGTCCTGAATTTTCTTCCTCTCCGATCTGGCGGATAACGGGGGTATCTATGCCATTTTTACAATTTGTAACAATTCCACCGGCAGCCGCATCCCAGACTATGAAACGGAAATTTTCGAGCGGATATCCGGATAATAAAAGGGAAATTTATGGGAAGAATAATGATAAGGGATGCAGAAATCAAAAATGCTTCGGACTATCAGGAACTACTGGAAAACATGCGGCGAAAGATCGTCGAATTGAAGCCGGAGATGATGAATGAACCGCACTTCAAATTTATTCCCCTCAATTACCGGCGTTTTCTGCGGATCTACAAAACATACCGGATGTCAGACAATTTGCGGGAAGCGCTGCAGTCTGTCGAGCAAAATCAGCTATGGCTGGTGCTGACGGAAGATAGTTGCGGTGATTCGGCCCAGACCTTGCCTATGATTGCCCGGATGGCGGAGGTAAATCCCAAAATTGAACTTAAGTTTCTCTACCGGGAGCAGAATCCGGACCTCATGGACCATTATCTCACGGACGGCAAACGCAGCATTCCCAAGCTCATCGCTTTTGACGGGGAAGGTGTGGAATTATTTCAATGGGGCCCGCGTCCCGCTCCTGCACATATCCTCTTTAAAAGGAGTCGGGAAAACGGTTTGTCCAAGGAGCAGATCCTGCAGAAGTTGCACGCCTGGTATGCGGCGGATCGCTGCAAATCCCTTGAAGCCGAACTTCTGGCAATTCTGCGGGCCATCCATCAGCAGCAGGATGTTTAATGGCAATCCCTGTACAATGGACCTTTACATTGTAAAGGCAGCTGCATTTCTGGCCATCGCGATAACACTTTCAAAAAAAGAATCAATATTTTGCCATAGCTGTCTAATTTTTGTAGATTTGACCTAAAAAAAGAATAATAATGAATGTTGAAAATCTGCCCGATAGTCTAAAACCAGTATTCGAGCGGCATTCCTGTCGTTCCTTCAAATCGGAGGCCATTCCGGAAGAACACATTGAAATTCTGGTGGAATCGATGCGCCAGGCGCCATCGGCCGGCAACCGCCAGCCGTGGCATTTCTACCTGGTGCACAATAAAGACCTGCAGCACAAACTGGCCGATGC
>JARRQT010000037.1:0-17682 GCA_037381445.1 Calditrichia bacterium | reverse complement strand
CCGAATACCTGAACACCTTCAATCGTTATTTCTCCAATGGGACGGAAGTTATGCTGAACATTCCAAAAGTAAGGCTAAAGGGTTCGCTGCTTCACAGGTATTTATTGCCGGAACGCCTTTTTGCCTGGGGGATCGCCGCGGCGGGAGTGGGGAACGGCCGTCCCTTTCTGGCCGTTGGGGGCAGTTGGGGGTACAACAAAAATATTTTTCAGGCTGCCGGCGGATTCGGTGAAATTTCCCGGTCGCTGAGCGGCGACGATGATCTGCTGGTATACAGAATGGGCCGTCTTTCCTCTCAGATCAGCGTGTGCAGTGATCCCGGCGGCTGGGTGCAAACCGATCTGCCCGCTACGCCGCGGGAATTTTTCATCCAGCGCCGCCGGCACCACTCCGCCGGTAAATATTATGCTGCCGGTGTACAGCTCGGCTATGCCGCCTATCACGGCAGCAATTTCCTGCTCTGGGTATTGCCGCTTTTTTTCATTGAAATTTACCGCCCGCGTCTTCCGCGAAGAAATCCGGCTTAAGCATTTCCTTCTGTTCGAAGCCGGTTTTTTGCTGCACAATCTGCTGATCGCACCTTTGGGATTTCTGGGAAAAATCCGCTGGAAATAGGCTTAGTCTTCTCTCTCCCGAATGAAATGACCGTACTGATTATTGCTTTCTGTGCGAATCTGCTCCCGGAACTTAATGGCGGCGTTTCCATTTGATGGAAAAGATGCTTTTTGGATTTAGTGTGACGTACCAGCTTCATCGGTGAGGACCGTTTTAGAGGAATTGGTTTAAATATCCGCTGATCAGTTCTACCACTATTCCTTCATTTTGGGGGATGTTCTTTATTCTCATCTCAAAATTGTTTGATTTTCGCAACGACTTTTCGGGTGATGCGGACTATTTGGCCCCGCCGGGCGTTTGTAATAAAAAATTGAGATAATCGATTATTTATTGTTATATTAGAACCGATTTGAAGCGGAGGATACCGGATGAAATTTTGTCTCCCGTGGCTGCTGGCGGGGATTTGCCTTCTGTTGTCGCAGAAAGCAACGGCCCAGTTGACGTCCGTATCTGTGGATCTGACAGTATCAAATCCCAATGCCCGGGTCTTCTACAGCGGCGATATTAATTTTTCGGGATTTCAGAACACACCGAATCTGTTCCGGCTGGAATTGGCTAATGACGGCGATGCGCCCGTGTCCATGTCCTTCAACTTTGCCATTTCCCTGGAAGGCATTGAATTTGTCACCTCCCGTTCCAATACTTTTCAGCTGCCCCCCCACAGTACTAATATTTTCAGCAACGAACAACTGGATATGGGAGCGGCGGTCATCAGGGATCAGAACGGCCTGCCGGTCGGTTCGCCCGTCCGGCTTAACGATTATTCAATAAATTTCGGAAGAATAAAAAACATGCAGAGCGCAGTGTTCTCGACGGGAAAGCTGCCGGCGGGGCGCTATATTTTTTCGGTAACAGCGGCAGTTCAGCAAAATGGGAGCCAGCTAACTGTTCCGGATAAGAATCCGGCGGATAACATTCTGACCATTTCAAATCCAACCACCATTAAGCCGCTTTATCCCGGAAACCGGGCGGATTCGGGAAATATTGAAAATATTGCAGTAGATTTCCCCTATTTTTTCTGGCAGTCGGATGCAGTGACATTCAATCTTTTTGTTTTTAAAAAATACCCTGCCGATGAGGCCATACAGGACGTCTTGGCACACGATCCAGTTTTGCACATAGAAGGATATCCAAATAAAATATTTCAGTATCCTCCGGATTCTTCTCCCCTCATTTTTTATGGTCAGGATGGAGCGGTGATCGGAAAAAGCGTGGGGCCTGTCAGGCCAATGGAGCCGGGTTCGGTTTATTATTGGCATGTTCAGGGCCAGGTAATGACAACCTCCGGCGAAACCACAATTAACAGCGAAGTCTTTCGGTTTCGATTGTCGAAACCAGCACAATCTTCATCGGAGTCAAATTTAATTCTCGTTTATTTGAAGCAGATCCTGGGTAACCGCTACAACGATTATATGCGGGGTTTGCAGGGGTATGAACCAACCGGAAAACTTACGCTGAATGGCAGTCCGGCAAAACCGGAATTGCTTCTGGATTTGGTTGCTGAAATAAATCGAAACAAAGCAAAAATTGATAAGATTACCATTGAATAGATCGATCCGTATGCCCGAAATGATTCATGCCAGGTTGATGTTTCCTGTCATTCTAATAATATTGATATCCGTAATCGGCTCTCGCGCGGCTGACCCGGTAGCGGTGGTGGTCAAAATCATCGGCAGGGTGGAGATGACAAATGATAAATCCCCTAAACCGGAGCCGGTCAAAAACGGAACCGTCATTTTCAGCGGTGATAAACTGCGGACCAGCGGCAGCTCTTTGTGCGATATCAAGTTCGTCGATGACAAGAGCCTTTTGAGAATCAAAGAAAACTCCGTTTGCACGATTGAGGGCGACCTTGAAAAGGACTTCATTAATAAGAACATTATACTTGAAAGCGGAACTGTTTTTGCGAGCCTGTTCAAGCAGCGCGGACAGTTCCATATCACCACGCCAACCTCGGTGGCTTCGGTGAAAGGGACGCAGTTTTATGTAATCCAGTTCGCGGACGGGCGCACCATGTATATTGGAATCGAAGGGCTGGTTGATCTGAGCAATGATGCCGGCCGGGTCCTTTTGCGCTCCGGCCAGACCGCGGTTTATTCTTCCAGCAAGGAATTGCCCGAGATGAGGCTGACGAACAAAGAGGAAATACCGGCCTTCACAGAAGGAAATGAAGGCGCCAAGATCATTGAAATTGAATTCAGAGATCCTGCCGGTCAGGTCAAAAAAATGAGAATTGATTATACCGAGGAACCCTGATTCACATCGGACTTACTCACATTGCCGGCAGATAACAGGGAGAGCTACATCATATGGGCGGAGATTAGTCCCGGAGCAAATAATTAATGAAAATAAAATTGACAAATAAAAATTTTGGCCTGCCGGTGCTGGTACTCGCGCTGCTGACATCTCTGCCGCTGTTTGGCCGGAATGGCGTCGATATTCAATTCGACCGCGTAAGCATTTTGAAAAACAGTGCCTATCTGCCGCTGGAGCTGACCATTTCCAACTTTTCTGGTTCGTCCATCCGAGAGATTCAGGTGCTTTACAAATATTCTGACGACAGCCACTTCCGTGCACGGTCCATGAATAATGAAGGTTTCAGATATTATGCAAATCTCAGGCTGGATCAGTCCGAAACCGGAATGGTGGAATACTATTTTATTATCCGCTACATGGACGGCGGCGAGGAACCATTTCCCGGCGGGGCGCCCCTCAGCAATATTTACCGCACCGCCGTGCAGCAAATGCGAAACTATGGAGATGATATTGTCATTGTTAATCCTGACCCCGAGACACGGGTCTCGGCCAATGATGTGGTGATTACGGCCTCCTTCGCCCGGTTTTCTACCATGGTGGATGTTGAAAAATCAAAGATGTATCTGGACACCTGGGATGTTTCAAAATACCTGGCGAAATTTTCGGACTTTGTGACATTTGCTCCCAAAAAAGTGCCGCTGGGTCAGCACAAAATCCGGCTGGAATTGTATGACAGCAACTCCGATCTGATCGCCAGCCGGGAATGGTCTTTCACGGCGACTCCTCCGCGCGTCACGCAGGCCAGTGAGAGTGCCTTCAATTTGTCCGGCAGTTTTTTCGCCGAAGCCCGCCGCGAGAATCTGCGGAGCGGGTTATCGGTGGCCGACTATAACCAGGGGGCTCTTCAGTTCCAGGGAAATTATTCCAGCCTGCGGTTTGGGGGCAGGGCATATCTCAGCAACCAGGAGCAAATCGGACGGCAGCATGTGAACCGTTTTTCCGGTTTTGTGCGATTTGATTTCTGGAACCATCGCTTCATACGGCTCAATGCGGGAGACGCTTACCCAGATTTTAGTCCCCTGATTTTGCAGAATATTCTGGTTCGCGGCGGGCTGGCTTCCCTGAATTTGAAATTTATGAATCTGGATTTTGCCTACGGAGAGACCCTGCGGCCTGTGGAAGGATACGGTCGGACAGAAACAGATACTGCTTCGGGGAACAACCGGGTTGTGGTGGAAAGAGGCGGCACCTTCAAGCGGGACATTCTGGCAATCCGTCCCAGTTTTGGGGCCGGGGATAATTTCAGGCTGGGACTCACTTTTTTGAAGGGTGCTGATGATACCAGCAGTATCATTTACGGAACCGACCCCAAAGAAAATGCCGCCGCGGGGGCGGATCTGTTCCTCGGAATGGACCAGCAGCGGATTGTGCTTCAGGGAAATTTCAATGTGAGCGCTTACAACCGCAATATTCGCGGCGGCACAATGGCTTTCGATTCACTAAGCAGCGTAATTGAAGATATTTCGGCGGGCGAAAAAAATTACTATAATTTTGTGAAGAACTTTATAACCGCAAATCAATTTCTCAATCTGCGTCCCGGTCTGGCATACCGGGTCAACATACAGGTGCGCTACTTCAGAAATAACCTGAATCTGACGTATGAATCGGTGGATGAGGGATATTACAGTCTGGGGCAGCCCTACCTGCTGCGGGATAATCGCGGCTTCAATATTTCTGACAATATGACCTTGCTGAAAAATCAGGTTTTTCTGAATCTCGGATACCGGCAGTATCATGATAATCTGCAAAATCTGAAAACGACAACAACCACAAATCGTAATATTTATGTGAATATATCCTATTTTCCGCTGGGCAATTTCCCCGAGCTGTCGCTCGCTTACAATAATTATAATAGGGAAAATGATCTGCCAACCGATTCCATCGGGTCCATCCTCTACCGGCCGGAAAACAATCAGACAAACTCCATCAGTTTTTCAACCGGATACCGGTTTAATTTTTTGAAATATAAAAATCGGGCCGGGCTGAATCTCACGAGTTACCGGCGGACTGATATTTACAATTATTCGGAAAGCAGTTCTGATTATATGGCTTTGAATGTCCGCACCGAGTATAATATTCCCCTGCAAACCATTATCGAATTTGTGCTACAGCAGAGCGAAACCGGGACCGCTACTCCGCGGGGAAGTTCTCTGGACCTGACCAGCTTCGGGGGTGGTATCCAGTATGCCTTTAAAAATATACTTACCACCGACCAGTTGTCAATCCGCGCCTATGCACAGGTCGGAAAATTAACTTCCATATACAAAATTGCATCATCATCGCTGAATTATAATCGCAACTACTTTAATCTCCGGGCCAATTATTCAATTCCAAGCCTGGGAAGCATTGGACTGGCCGCAGACATTCTAAGCTTCAGCGGCGACAGGAATTATCAGGATTATATCTATTCTGCACGGTACGAATACAATTTTTAGGCATATGAATAATCGATTACCACTGAGTTTATTTCCCCGAAAAATAGTCGGGTCCAAATTTTTGTGTAAATTCAAGTTTGTTAATCAACCTGGCTGAAGCGTAGCGGAAACCAGATTGAGATCTGCTTGCCATATCCATTCCTGATTTAATTCTTTGAATTGATGTTTTTGTAAAAGTTAAATAGAACTCCGTCTGTCTCCCACTCTTCCGATTGTTCGAGGCACATTGCTCCCATTAACCGTAGACATGATTCTTCATTGGGAAATATCCGGATCAAGCGGCTCCGGCGTTCTGATTCCTGATCGAACCGCTCCAGCATATTGATTGGTTTCATTCGTCTGCGGTGTGATTCGGGAAGATAATAAACCGAAAAGCGTGATTCGATTTCTTCATCCATCCAGTTCGCTGGCCGGACTGCTCACCTGACTCCCGGATGTCCCTATCCCGCATAACTCCTCCCAGGAATCTGATTCGATATGGGCTTAGCTAACAACGGGCATGGCAATCTGCCACTAACGGGCGAGGCCTGTGATGGAATACCAGTGCATCACATACAAACCATGCATTCCCCGACTCTTTAATCAGCTTGGTCAGGTTTCATTGCTGGATAAAATACCCGCATTTCAATATGGTTTGTGAACCGCCGTATACGCAACCGTTCATACGGTGGGGTGACAGGTCAGAGGGCCTAAATCCTCCTTCTTCTACTTGATGCATTCACGCCGGTGCTAGTCCGATTTGCGGTCATTTTTGAATTGGGGCGCAAATGCTTCTCTAAGGAGATCCGCCAGGGTGTATTGTTTTTCTGCCTGTGGTTGCTCTTCCTGCCGGGGTGGTTTTTCCCCGGCTTCCAGTGCCTCAATAATCAGCAGAATATCTCTCGGTTTTTTTGCAACGGCGTGGGCGGTCACCCTTCTTATCAATAACGAAGGCTGGTGTGAGATTCTTTTTTCCGGGAGCGTGAAATACTCCCGTTCGTCGGAACTCTGGGGAGAAATTCCCCGGGTGGTGATATCGAAGTTGGCTGAAATTGTGTAAATCCCCAATTTCTGGGCAGAAGACATTTCGGCATCGCTCCGGTCGCTCACCATAACCGTTTCCGACGGGTTTGAACGGGTTTGCTCCAGTATTTTTTGGAAGAATCCGGCATCGTATTCCATGTCCCGCACCATGTCTGGCGGAATAATGAAAGAAAACAGGTTATTTAATTTGTAGTCTTTTCTGACAAGTTTAAGCAGCGCTTTCTGGTGGGTAAATAAGGCGTTTTTATAATAATAACTGGTGCTTTGTATGATCGATCGTATTCCGGGAATGATATGCAGGTAGGAGGCGGAATGCTTTTGCCGGAATAATTTGATCTCCAGCTGATATCTTTCAAAATCCGGTTGGGAGAGATACCGTCTGGCAATGTTCAAATATATCTCACTTTCCCCGTTTCTTTGCATCAGAAGATTCCGCAATTTAATCAACTGGGAAAAATCCTTCCATTCCGGCTGCACGCGCAGATAGCTCCATAGTATCTGATAATATTTAAAGAGAAGCAGATCCTGACTGAGAATGACACCCTCGAGTTTAAAAATTACTGTTTTAATCACAGTTATTCTCCTCGTATTTTTCTCAGAAACTCTCCCGCTTTTTTAAATGATTCGTATCTGTCCATGGTTTCCAGCGCCATGGAAACAGCCCCATCGATATACGGCAGATAGGCATCATTTTGCAGCAATTGACTGGTGTAGACGAAAGCCCCCGCATCATGCAACTTTCTTTGGATTATGGTATAGTCCACAGCTTTTTGATAATCCTGCAGGGAAAAATGTTTTTGAACCAGGGGCTGATCTGCAAAGAATTTTTCGACCAGCTCTTCCCGCAGGTCTGACGGAATTTCAACATAGGAATCCCACAGAACGGAGACCAGGTCATAGGTCAGGCTTCCGCTGCGGGCGTCCTGAAAATCTATGATCTGAAAAGGAAGTCCGGAGCTGTTTTTATTAAAAAATATGTTGCTGCTTTGGAAATCGCGGTGCACAAATACCGGCAGCCTGGAATCAAGGACATTACTGATTTCTGCTACGCATTCATTGAAAATGTCATTTTCTGAAAAGGAAAGTTTGTGCCTGTAAAAGTGCTTCAGCAACTGATTTCTGACATGGAAATCGAATTCGTAGAGATATTGGTCAGCATCAAAAAATCGCAGAAAAGCAGGGCAGTGCTTTTCGTATTCGGCGCGTTTCTGGACCTCAATCAGAAAATTGATAATTCCGGGATAGATGTGCTTTTTCTCTTCGGGATGCTCCCTGAGATACTGGTCCAGTTGTTCGCCGGCAGCCGGGGCCAAAAATATCCAGCCGTATTCCCGGTGAATTTCATACAAACGCGGCCGCGGTATCTTCCGGCGGCGAAAATAATAACTGATGTTCAGATAATCGTCGGCCATTGCCAGCCTGTCCGCGGGAATCAGCATCAGAATGACCTGCCGCCGGGGAAAGTAGATTTTGGAATTGAAATTGATGATGTAATAGCGGCGGACCGAAGCCCCGTTTTTAAGTGGTTCGATAGCGAAATCATCCGAATTAAAAAAGGCCGCCAATCTTTCTTTTAAAAGTGCCAGTTCCTGCATTTTTGTTTCCGCTTTATAAGGTATCATAAATCTTTCTTCTTTTTTCCAATAAAATGATCTTCTCAAAATTGCGGGAAAGTCTGGTTAAAAGAGCCTTCCTGCCTGCATGGAAAACCGGGTCCGGGAATGATTCACTATTTGCCCGAAACGGAATTCAGCAAATCCGGACCTTCCTCAAATGGAAATTTTCTCAGTTCAAATCGGATATTTTCCAGTCGTGGTTAAACAAGTGCTTCTCAATCCACTGAAATTCAACCCGCATTTTGTAGAGCTGATGTTTTAATTCCCTCAGACCGTGGCCCTCCCGCGGGAAGGCGACAAATTTCACCGGGCAGCCGTTGCGTTTCAGTCCGCGGTACATCTCCAGGCTTTGCGGGAAGGGCACCCGGCTGTCTTCCTTGCCGCAAAGTATCAGCGTCGGTGTTTTGGCGTTTTTCACATAGCTGATGGGAGATTTCTCCATATAATAATCCGCCCGGTCGTAAGGGGGACCCATGTGCCAGATCTCCCGGATATACTGTACATCGGTTTGCGCATAAAATGAAAACCAGTTTGCGCCGCCGGCCCCGGAAGAGGCGACTTTGAAGCGCTGAAAGTGCGTCACCAGCCAGTTGGTCAGATGCCCGCCGGCGCTCCAGCCCATGACCGCCATTTTCTGCGGGTCGGCAATTCCTTCTCTTATTAGGTAATCGACGCCGCTGATGATATCGTCGATGTCTTTCTCGAAATAATGGCCGATGATTGATCGCATAACATCGTCTCCGTAACCGGTGCTTCCCCGGTAATTGGGCTGGAATACAGCATAGCCATGATCAGCCCAGATTTGCGCATAATTCCCCCAACTACTGCTGAATTCATTCCGATAGGAGCTCTCCGGTCCGCCATGCAGTTGAATGACCAGCGGATGGGGTTTGTTGAGATCTGTTGTCGGCAGGATCAGAATGCCTTCCGCCTGATGACCGTCCGTGCTTTTCCAGTGGACTGTGCGGTATTCCGGCTTCGCATAGACATCCAGCCACGAATTCAGATTGGTGATCCGGCTGCCGGGCAATTTTTCCGGCTCGGCATAACAGACTTCATAGGGATGCTCGGGAGTCGATTCCAAATAAACCAGGCGGTTCCCCTGCGCATTGTAATGGGCGGAGCGAATATCATGTTCCCCGGTGGTGGCCTGTTCCAGACCGCCGGCCCTGCGATTAAGTTTGAAAAATTGGGTGTTTACTCCCATATTGGCGATAAAATAGATATACCGCCCTTTGGCCGTCCAGAAGTAATCCATGACCTGGTATTTGAAATCCGGCAGTTGGTCGATCACGGTGCCGGTGTTCACATCCAGCAGAAAAATCGAAGTCTGATAGTAGGTCTCCAACTGGCTGCTGGCATCAGAGAGAAAGGAAATATATTTTCCGTCCGGCGACCACTGAAGGGTGCTCTCGGCGGTCCGGTTATGGGTGAGCTGCTTTTCGGTTAATCCGTCCAGATGCAGCAGATAGATTTCCCGGTTCAGATAATCGTCTTCGCGCGGTGACGGTGCGGCGATGAAGGCTATGGCGGTCTGGTCCGGGGCCAGCCTGAATTCACGAATAGACAATTTCCCGTGAGTCAATTGTTTCCTTGTGCCGGTCAGCATGCTGTAAACCCATAATCGGACCGGTTTTTCCGTCTCATCCACAACGTATGCGTCATTCCTGCTTTTCTCATTGGCAATTTCTTCGCGCGTCAAACTGTCCTCGGCCAGGAAAAAGAGCTCACTGCCGTCATCGCTGAATTGAAAATCGGTGATATTGGCGGGATGGGTAAAAAGGGAATGCACTTCGCCGCCCTCGTTGCTGATGACGAAAATATTCTTGTGATCATCCCGGCTGGATAAAAAGAAAATGCTTCCGCCATCGGGAGACCAGCGGGGATGACTATCGCTGTGTTCACCCCGCGTCATCTGAACCGTTTCGTTGGTGGAAACCGTAGTGCGCCACAGATGGCTGATCCACCGGTTTTGACTGGTGTCCGCCTCATAGGTTTCAAAAATGACATACCGGCCATCCGGCGAGATCCTGGGATTGTATTCTTTCTTTATTTTAAACATATCGTGAAAGCCGAATCCGGCCTGACCAGCCGCCGGCATGGAAATCAGAAACGCAAGCATCAGCAGCATAAGTCCCGGGATTATGGAAAACTTCTTCATCCTTTTCTCCTGTAAAATTCTATAGTCTTTGAGTTTCTTTTGAGAAATACCATTTTAAAATAGAAGATTCAGTATCAATATTTTTATTTTTGAGATGTCCGGACTCTGCCGGCTGATAACCCAGTCATAGAGCACATTTTCAAGAATACCGGACAGCATTACCGCCGTCAGATGGATGTCTATCCGGGAACCACCACCTGTTTCCCGAAAAATTGCATTGAGAAAGTATTCATAGCGGGAGATAAGCCGCTCCTTCAGGAAAGTGAGGCATTGCGCGCTCTGCCGCATTTCGAATAAAAACAGTCTTGCCCGGTGCGGCGCTTCCAGAATGGTTTGAAGGTCCTGCCCGATGATCATCTCCAGTTTTTCCCGGGCCGAAGCGGTTTCATTAATAGATGCCCGCAGTTCACTGTCATAAGCGAAAAGGAAGCGTTTCAGTATCCCTTTAAGAATGTCCTCTTTGTTTTCGAAATAGAGATAAATAGTACCGGTCGCAATTCCCGCATGCGCGGCGATCTGGTCGATACTGGTTTCCTGGTAGCCTGCCTGTGAAAAGAGGGTAAGAGCCGCCTCCAGTATCCTTTCCCTTTTATTTCCGGTTTTAATTCTGGGCATAGAAAAATTTTAAATTCTGTTAAATGGAACAACCGGCCCCGAAATATTCCGGCGGCGCGGTCATTCCTTGGCAAGACTCGGTTCAATCTCCTCAAATTGAACGGGTCGCGTTTTCCAGCCAGGCGCGCTCTTCTGCTGTCAAGCCGGGCGAAAGCATCTTTCTTACCCTTTGATGATAATCATTCAGAAAAACGACTTCTTCTGCAGACAGCAGCGATTTCTCCACCAGATTCAGATCGATGGGGCAGAGCGTGGCGGTTTCAAATTTATAGAACTCAATCTCACCGCCGGAAGTGCTTCCGTCTTTCACGGCCAGGATGATATTCTCTATGCGCATGCCGTATTCGCCGGCTTTGTAATAGCCGGGTTCATTGGAAATAATCATGCCCGGCTCCAGCGCCACACCAATCCCCCGGTAGTAGGAAATTGCATGCGGGCCTTCGTGCACATTCAGATAGGAACCGATGCCGTGTCCCGTGCCGTGCCCGTAATTGAGGCCGATATCCCAGAGGGGCTTGCGGGCGATGGTGTCCAGTTGATTGCCGGCGGTTCCGCGCGGGAAGCGGGTTTGCGCCAGGCGAATATGGCCCTTCAGCACCCGGGTGAAGCGGTCCTTCTGTTCCGCGGTGGGTTTGCCTAGCGCCGCCGTGCGGGTAATATCGGTGGTGCCGTCGAGGTACTGGCCGCCGGAGTCAATCAGATAAATTCCCTCCGGCTTTAATTCCACATCAGTTTCGGGACTGGTTGAATAATGGACGATAGCGCCATGCTCGCCGTATCCGGAAATGGTTTCAAAGCTGGGACCCTGGTAATATTTCCCGCCGGAACGGAATTCCTCCAGTTTGGCTGCGGCGGAAAGTTCCGTGACGCCACCACTAGGGACGGCATTGTCCAGCCAGTACAGGAATTTTACCATGGGAATGCCGTCGCGCTCATGGGCGGCCCGGAAACCGGCAATCTCGGTTTCATTTTTGATGGCTTTGAAAAGAGTAACTGGGCTCTGGTTATAAATAATTTCGCAGTTGTTCTGTATCAAATCGACGATCCACTGGCTGACAGTTCCGCCGTCGAGCCACACCTTTGTTTCGGACTGGGAAACCTTTATCAACTGCTCCCGGAACTCCGGATAATCGTAAATTTCGACTAATCCATCCAGATGTTTTCTCAGCTCATCGGTCACCTTTTCTTTTTTCACAAACAGCATGGCGGCATGGGAAGTGACGATGGCATAGGAGATGACCACGGGATTAAATTCAACATCCGTGCCGCGGATGTTATAGAGCCAGGCGATGGCATCCAGCATAGTGAGCACGTGCACGCTGCTCCCTTCTCCTGCCATTTTTTCACGCAGTCGCCGGAGCTTGCTCTCCACGGATTCGCCGGAAAATTCAACCGGGTGCGGCTTGACCGGCTCCAGCGGAAAATCCGGCCGGTCTTTCCACAGCTCGTCCACCAGATTGACCTCGATGGATTTAAGCTGGATTTTCCAATTCAGAAGATAACTTCTTAATTGCTGGGCTTCGCTGTGAGAGATAAGACGGGGATCGATTCCTACCGAGTCCCCCGGTTTTAGAACATCTTTCAGCCACTCCTGCATGGCCGGTACGCCCGGCATTCCCATTTTAAAGAGCTCGATGCCGCTTCCTATTAATTCTTCCTCCGCCTGCAGAAAATAGCGCGAGTCGGTCCACAGCCCAGCTTTACCCGCGGTTATGGCCAGATCGCCGGCCGAGCCGGTAAAACCGCTGAGCCATTTGCGCCGTTCCCACAATTCCGGCAGATATTCACTCTGGTGGGCGTCGGTGCTGGGGACAAGGTAGGCCTGAACGTTATTGCTTTTCATCAATTCCCGAAGGTTGTTTACTCTTTGCTTTATCATTTCTTCTCTCCGCTTTTATGATCCATCTGTTGACTGTTGAATATAAGGCCTGGCTTAACGAGGAAAAAATTTTTTTCAAGATTTATTTTGCCTGCGAGACGCGCCGCAGGTCTGACGGTAATCAATCTTTTTGATCCGGCCTTGAAAGGGAGAAATGCCGGGGAAAGATGGAATGCATTTTGTAAAAATGGGCTGACCGAAGTGCGATCTTAAAGGATTTTGGTCCGCCCGGAAAAACGCTCACGATTTTCTGAGGTTCACGTAGAACCTTTTGCGGTCCCGGTTGCCGTCTTCATCCAGGACTTCCAGAACATGCCAGCCCGCGCTGAGGGTGATGGCCTTCACATGATGTTTTTCGGAGGATCCCAGATAATGGTTGTCCAGGTACCAGTAGATGAAGCGGTTCTGCTGGCGGTGCGCCACCCGCAGGGTCACCTTCTGCAATTGCCCGTCCAGATCGCGCGGAATCCATAAGCGGGCATTTTGCGCCGGGTAGACAATCTGCAGGGGCTGGTTTTCCTCCAGTGCCGGACAGGCCGGGAGGTGCGGAGGGATATCCGCCAGAATATGTCCCCGTTCCCGCAGATACTGGGCGACGTCCGGGGGATAAAAGGGGAGGACCATTTTTTTATATTTGCCGGCTTCCCAGCACAGCGAACATACCTGATATTTTTCATCCGAAGTCACGTACACCGCTTTATGATAGGGGCAGATTTTGAGCGGTTTCATGCCCAGGGGGGCGTCCACCGTCTCGGTTTGCGGGCAATCCGGGCCGGCCAGAAAGCCGGTCTCTCTGCAGATTTTGACCTGCTGCAGGTCCTCCCCGGGCGCGGCAAACCAGCTTTGGCGGGGATCTTTGGGCAGATAGTTGAAGATGTCGAACAGCAAAGGGCCAGCGCAGGCCGCGCCGGAGAGGTGGCCGTTCGGTTCCCCGTCGAAATTGCCAACCCACACCGCAATGGTCCACTGGGGGCTCACGCCGATGGCCCAGGCATCCCGCTGGCCGTAACTGGTGCCGGTTTTCCAGGCCAGCGGCCACTGGTTCTGATACTGTTCCCAGTAATATTCGGCACCGGGCCGCTTCAGTTCCCGAAGAATTTCCAGCGTAAGATAACAGGCCCCGGGACTGATGAGTCCCGGAATTTTGTCAGACGGCATGGCGGTTGACGCAGAGCGACGCGTTCCGGCTCTCGGCACTGCAGGTTCTAATCCTCTTGGTTCAGGAGTTTGGTCTTCAAATATTTTCAGATTTGTAAACGCGCCGTATTCAGCCAAACCGCGGTAAAGTCTGGCAAGGTCCCACAGGCTCGCTTCGGCCCCACCCAGAATCAGCGGCAGCCCGTAGTCGTCCGGCGTGCGGAAAAGACTGTGCAGGCCGGCATTCTGCAGAAACAGATAGAACGGATAAAGGCCGTAAGCATTCAACAGCCGCACCGCCGGCACATTCAGTGAGCGGGTGAGCGCCTCATGAGCGGTCACCAGTCCGTTAAATTTTTCATCATAATTGGCCGGCGAGAAGGAGCCGAAGTAGCTGGGGACGTCTTTTATCACTGTCTGCGGCAGAATCAAACCATCATCCATGCTCAGGGCGTAGAGAAAAGGTTTGAGTATGGAACCGGTGGAGCGGGGCGCCTGCACGCCGTCAACCTGCCCGGTGCTGGTGGAATCAAAGAAATCCTGCGATCCCGCATAGGCACGGACTTTTCCGGTACTGTTTTCCACAAGCAGCGCCGCGCCGTTGCGAATGCCGTATCCCCTCAGATATTTGACCTGCTGCGCCAGCAGGTTTTCAACAGCTGCCTGATAGCGCAGATCGATAGTGGTATGTATGTAGCCGTTTTTTCCCTGATTCATTTCTTTCACGCGGCGGGCCAGATGAGCTGCGTAAAAGGGGAAAACCACAACACCGGAGGGAACGGATTCCAGCACGGCCAGCCGGAAAGTCTCCCGGTTTATGATTTTCTCATCAAGCAGCTCCCGGAGCAGCCGGTTTCGTTTCCGGGTCAAATCCTCGCTGTTGATGGAAGGGGAGATGAGTCCTGGGGCATTGGGAAGAACCGCCAGTGTGGCCGCTTCGCCCCAGGTCAGTTGTTCCGGCTGCTTTCCGAAATATTTCAGAGAAGCGGCCCGGTATCCGATGATGTTTCCCCCGTAGGGCGCATGATTGAGATAGAGGCGGAAAATCTCCTCCTTGGAATAATGCAGCTCAATTTTCAGCGCCATCAGCATTTCGATGAATTTATTCGAAAAAGTGCGCGGTTTATTACGGGACAAACGGGCCACCTGCATGGTGAGAGTGCTGGCGCCGCTCACGATGCGCCCCCGGGTAATATTCTGGTAAACCGCCCGCAGGATAGACACCGGGTTGATGCCGGGATGCCGGTAGAAGTAGCGGTCTTCGAACTGCATGACGGCGGTTTTGAGCTTCTGCGGAATTCTCAGGGTGTCATCGGGCGGGAAAAACCATTGCTCATTTTCATTCAGGAATACCCGCAAAATTTTCCCGTTAATGTCCGTCACCACTGTACTGTAATTCCGGGGGAAAAGCGGTTCCGGGAATGGAATCAGCCGGTAAATAAAAACCGTGGCGAGTAATGCAAGCGATGCGAAGAGCAAAAATCTCTTCCGAAAGGAAAATTTTCCGGACAATCGACTATTCCATAAAGAAATCATTTCACTTCTGCCGCTTCCAGGATAAACTGCGATGACCGGGCGAAAAGATTCCCGCCATGCCTCGCAGGCCTGTCATTTGAATTTTAAGTGCCGGGGGGGAAATGAAAATCCCCCCCTTAAAACATTTGTTTATTTCGCCCGCATATGAACAGTCACTTTTTTCCCGGGAAGGACCGCTTTGTAACTGTTATCGTACATCGCCTCGAAAATGGTAGGCGGCAGGATAAATTCACCGACCGTGACCGTATTCAGCTTCACCACAAAATCCATCTTGTTGTTGTTTTGCGGCATATTGAAAAACCACATGATGCGGTCATCGCGGATGTCGGTGTACTCCGCCTGGCTGATGCGCCATTTCCGCATCCATTCCGGCATGCCTTCGCCGGAGAGGCGGGTGTTTTCGATCTCCCATCCCGCGGGCAACACCTGCACCAGCGCCAGATTATCGAGGGAAGCATTGATTCCGGTTGTTTTGCTCACAGTGTAGTGTGCCCAGAAAGTCGTCCCCTGCGGCAGGTCCGTGGGATCGATTGGCAAGCCGTCATCATCGGTCCAGTCCACGCTGACCGCCAGATTTCTGGAAACCGCCTGCACGTCGGGAATCAGCGGAATGCCGTCCCATTCCAGCACTGCAAATGCCTGCTTCAGGGTGGTTTTATTGTTGAGCGAAACAGTGACGCTGTCACCAAAACCGCTGGTGATTTCCTTGCTGAATTTGAGTGAATTGGTATCGAATTCAACTTTTTGTCCGTCCGGCAGGGTAATTGTGCCCGCCAGTACAGCGCTTTCATCACCGAACTCTCCCTGGTTTGCGCGGATATATTTGCCAAGTGCCAGGAGCGCATAGCCGGTGGTCTGGGTGGAATACCAGGAATCCGTGGACAGGGCCTCGGTTATTTCCTTATAAATGCGGGTCGCTTCCGGCCAGCGCTCCAGTACCACCAGCGCTTCCAGGATGATGGCTTTGTCCCGCAAACCGGACCCGTACGTTCCCGAGAATTCGTTGTAGTTTCTGGTTGTAAATCCCGCGCTCCCCGCAATCTGTTCCGCGGTGTTATTGACCCCGGCCAGTTTATAGGCTTCCGCCAGCATCCATTTCTCGGGATCGGTCATGTCTTTCAGGCTGTTTTCCCTGAGCAGGTTCATGGGGCCGAGCTGGGGATCGCCGGCCTCGGCCAGCAGGTACACCCGGTATGTTCGTTCCATGAGGCCGTCGCGGGTGGTGAGGGCCCGCGATTTTTCAAACCGCAGCCAGTTGTCGAACAGGTCGGCGGGCACATGATAACCCAGTTTTTTGGCTTCCGCCAGGAAATGGCCGGCATAGTTGGTCCCCCAGATGGAGGGATTTTTCCCGCCCGGCCAGTAAGAAAACGCCCCGGAAGGAAGCTGGAAAGTGAGCAGCCGTTTGATGGCGGCGTTAATATTTTTGTCAATTTTTTGATCGGTTTCCTGCCGGCTCTTAATGAAATTTTTCAGGTAAAGCTGCGGAAAAACGGAGGAAACGGTCTGCTCGATGCAGCCGTAGGGATAATGGATAAGCCACCACATCCGCCAGCCGATATTCAGCTTGGCCATGCGCATCACGCTGATTACGGCATGGTTTGTCCCCTGAATTCCCCGGTTGGGAATACGGAGGGCAACAGCTTCGCCCGGCTTGCAGGCCTTCTCTTCGGAATCGTAAATCCGCGGGGAAGAGGCCCGGACTGCCAGATCCGTTTCGCTGTGAATCCGGCGGAAGCAGCCGAGATGGTTATGTGGGAAGCGCCTACAGCCTGCATCGCCCTCAACTGAAAATATACATCTTTCTCCCCGGATTTCCCGAAGGTCAGCGTCTTTTGGGAATCACCGCTGATACTGAGGGGACCGCTTACCCGGATAGACACGTTTACTTCCTTTATATTATCCTTCATGGCGAAGACTGTTACCGGCACCATGATTTTGTCCCCCGGCCCCAGCACCCGCGGCAGGGTCGGCAGGACCATAAGATCGGTTTTTACCGGCACGGTTTTCTGTGCGTTCCCGTAACGGTTGTCATTTGCCGCAACCACCATCACGCGCACCGCCCCGACATAATCGGGCATCTCAAAGGAAACCTTTGCATGCCCCTTTTTGTCGGTCATCATGGGACCCCGGAACATGGATACCGCTCTGAACCGTTTGACTTTTTCCACTTCCTGCTGGCTCAGGCGGTATTGTTCGGCGGACATGCCGCCGCCGATGGAAAAGGTATGGAAAATATCACCCTTATTGGCGCCGATCACCTCGGAAAAGAGATCGTAAATCTTTACGCCCAGCCGCAGTTTTTTGAAGAATTCGTTCCAGGGGTCCGGTGTCCGGAAATCCGTCAGC
>JARRQT010000036.1:27239-41734 GCA_037381445.1 Calditrichia bacterium | reverse complement strand
ATTCGATTTCGCTGCCGCTGCGAAAGTAATCGCCCATCCGATTCCTAAAGAATAGTTATCATCTTTTTTTGATTAAAAAGGGCTTATTTGCATAAGCCCTTTTTTATTAATTATAATTTTTTTAACTTACCATGAATTCAATAAAAGTAAATCTTTCCGGAGACAGGCCTTGGATAACTTTGGAATCCATGATCGAATTGAGATCAATGAGCGCGAGTTTCATATTCATACCGGAACCGTTAGCGAAAAGAAAAAAATAATTTCGGAAGTATTCGAAAAAGGAATGTTTTTAACCTCCAGGCAGTATAATCTTGATCTGAGAAAAGAACCATTTCAGATGAATTATGAGTATCTGAACAAAATCACCAAGGAATTTCATAATTCTGTTATTGATGAATTGGAATCGCTCTATCGGGTGGAAGAGAAGCTCAATCACTTTAAACATCCCATCTCCCGTTACCATCTGGGAACGCTTTTTTTAAAAAGAAATCTGTATGAAGAAGCCATCCGGCAGTTCTCAAAGGCCATTGAACAGGATTCCAGGCTGGTAAAAGCTTATATCGGATTAGGTATCTCTTACCTCAAATCGAGGGCTTTTGAGAAAGCATTAAACGTTTTTCAAAAAGCGCTGGAGCTGGGAGAAAAATACCCGGACCTGATGAACTACACCGGTCTGGCCCATCTGTTCCTTGGTGAATTCGATCGTGCAACAACCTTGTTTAAGGAGGCAATTAATATCAATCCTAACTATTACGAATGTCAGTTTAATCTGGGTGTTGCCCTGTATAAATCCGCATTAGAAGGTGCAAGGGATCCCAAAGCGGTAGCGGTACCTGCGCGCATCATTATTTATCTCAAGCAGGTGCGAGATCTTGAGCGATACCGGCACAGTCAGTGGCAGAGCGATTTCAATCAACTGATTGATCTTCTCAAAGATAATAATCATGCTGTTATCCTTCCGGAGATTGAAAAATTTCAGCTGCAGCTCGTCGATTTTTCCTCCGAAAAAGATAAAATATATGAGTTCTATCTGCGTTTCTTATTTGGAGGAAATGAATTAACGCCCGACATCATCGAAAAATATGAATCCTTTTTTAATCCTGTCGGCAGCAATCTCGAAAAATATCCGGACTACTGGAATGATTTGGGGATTTTTCATCTGATCAAAAGCCGCAGTCTGTATCTCAGGGCCTTATCGGAATTTGAAAAAGCAATCGAATTGGCTCCTGCCTTTAGTGAGGCCAAGAAATACCGGGATATGATAAAAAGCAACGAAAAGGGATTTCTTATCTTATTACGGGCCATCCTGAAATAACACCTATTCCTTTCATATTTTTGCTCCATTCTACTCAAGAAATATTGGAACTATGCTGGTCTCTGCTTTTAGTGGGGAAACCCATAGACGGCCTTTGAACGTGACTGCAATTGCTGCGGCTTAATTGTTATTGTGGTGGTTTGCATAAGATATCTGTCTAAATGACATAAATTTATGTCATTAAAAAGTACCCCAAGTTTCTGAATTCTATTTCCCGCTAAAATGAAGATTCCTATCTTTAATAATTACAATTATATATATCGATGATTGCTGGCTCTGGCATATAAAATGCTTTTAATTGATGATGAATAGTTATAGAAGGAAGGAGTAGGAAAATGAATTTTGAAAAATTCACAATTAAAGCTCAGGAAGCAATTGCCAGTGCCCAGCAAATAGTAATAGAGAACGGCCAGCAGCAGCTTGAGCCCATTCATGCGCTCATGGCGCTGCTGAATGATAAAGAGGGAATTATCCCGACACTTCTGAAAAAAATGGGGATTGAGCTTGTCTCCCTTACACAGGAAGTTGCATCTGCTATCGAAAAACTGCCAAAGGTGTATGGGGGCACAGGTCAGGTTTATGCTTCACCCAATTTTAATCAGGTCTTAAGTCAGGCGCTGAATGAAGCGAAAAATCTTAAGGATGAATATGTGTCAACGGAACATATTTTAATTGCTCTGGCGGACGTGAAAGGGAATGAAGCGTATGGTATTTTAAACAAAAATGGCATAAATAAAGCGGAAATTTTAAAAGCGCTTAGGGAGGTCCGGGGAAATCAAAGAGTGACGGATCAGAGCCCGGAAGGCAAATATATGGCATTGCAGCGCTATGCGCGGGACCTGACCGAATTATCACGCGAAGGGAAATTAGATCCCGTTATCGGCAGAGATGAGGAAATCAGGCGGGTGCTTCAGGTACTGTCGCGAAGAACCAAGAACAACCCGGTTTTGATTGGCGACCCGGGCGTCGGCAAAACAGCGATTGTGGAAGGCATCGCCCAGCGAATCGTGAGGGGCGATGTTCCGGATAATCTAAAGGACAAACGCATCGTGGCCCTGGACATGGGTGCGCTGATTGCCGGTGCCAAATTCCGGGGCGAATTTGAAGAGAGATTAAAAGCAGTTCTGAAAGAGATTCAGGAATCAGAAGGTGAAATTGTTCTTTTCATTGATGAGCTGCATACACTGGTGGGTGCGGGTGCCGCAGAGGGGGCCATTGATGCATCGAACATGCTAAAACCAGCGCTGGCCCGCGGCGAGCTTCATGCGGTGGGTGCCACCACAGTGGATGAATACCGGAAATACATTGAAAAAGATGCGGCCCTGGAAAGGCGGTTCCAGCCCATCATGATAAATCAGCCAAGTGTGGAGGATACCATCTCCATTTTGCGGGGATTAAAAGAGAAATATGAAGTGCATCACGGGGTGCGGATTACGGATGCGGCGATTGTTTCAGCCGCCAATGCCGGAAGAACTGGACGAAATTGAGAGACGCATCAAACAGATGGATATTGAAACTGTCGCCCTGAAGAAAGAGAAGGATGAAACATCGCGGGAAAGACTGGAAAAAATAAAGGAAGAGACAGCCAATCTTCGGGAGGAGAGAGATAAACTGCAGGCCCACTGGATGATGGAAAAAAATGTTATTCAGGAGATCCGTGATAATAAATCACAGATCGATCAGCTCCGGGCCGAAATGGAAAAAGCCGAAAGGGAAGGGAATCTTAATCGGGTGGCAGAAATTCGCTACGGACAAATTCCCGGTATGGACAAAAAACTGAGTGAGCTGAACCAGCGGCTTCAGCAAATTCAGAAAGATCACCGGATGCTCAAAGAAGAAGTGGATGAGGAGGACGTTGCTGAAATTGTCAGCCGCTGGACGGGCATTCCGGTTTCGCGGATGCTGGAAAGCGAACGGGAAAAGCTGCTGGAAATTGAAGATAAACTCTCTCAACGGGTAGTGGGTCAGGAAGAGGCAATCTCGGCGGTTTCCGATGCAATCCGCCGTTCACGGGCCGGTTTGGCTGACAAAAACAGGCCTATCGGATCATTCATCTTTCTCGGCCCGACCGGCGTCGGCAAGACCGAGCTTGCCCGGGCCCTCGCTGAGTTTCTGTTTGATGATGAAAGCGCCATGGTGCGGATTGACATGTCCGAGTACATGGAGCGGCATTCCGTTTCGCGGCTGATTGGCGCGCCTCCCGGCTACGTCGGATATGATGAAGGCGGTCAGCTCACCGAAGCAGTGCGGCGAAAACCCTATTCGGTAGTGTTGCTGGATGAAATCGAAAAGGCCCACCCCGAGGTGTTTAACATCCTTTTGCAGGTGCTGGATGACGGACGTCTGACCGATAACAAGGGCCACGTGGTGAACTTTAAAAATACGATTATTATCATGACTTCAAATCTGGGCGCGCATTTGATTCTTGAAAAATCGCAGCAAATCACGGAAGACAACCAGGATGAAATCTACAGGGAAATTCAGGCCGAATCCATGTCTCTGCTCCGGCAGAATCTAAAGCCAGAATTTCTTAACAGGATCGATGAAATTATCGTATTTCACAGTCTGACGAAAGAGCACATCAAAGAAATTGTGGATCTGCAGATGGTGCTGGTGAAAAAGCAGCTTGAGGATCAGGGATTGGATATTTTTATCACCGATAGGGCGAAGGAATACCTTGCCAAAACCGGGTACGACCCTTCATTCGGAGCCCGGCCGTTGAAACGGGTGATACAAAGGGAAATTCTGAATAAGCTTGCCATGGAAATCCTGGAACACAAATTCCGGAAAGGGCAGACCATAGAGGTGGATTATTACGAAAACCAGATTGAGTTCAGCGCACTCAAAGATGAAAAAATCCCCGAGGCAAAAACAACCTGAATTATGGGGCGGAATGATTCCGCCCTTTTTTTAATTTCCTGAAACCCCGATTTTCCATTTGAGTAATATATCAAAAATATAAACTTAAGGAGTGTTCTTTATGGAGAAACGAAGAATGGTACGCAATGGATTGATTCTGATTGGCATCGGTATTATCATTGGACTTATTATTTCCGCTGGTTTTGATTTTACCAGAAAATCCGATGCCTATTCTTCGATGACAGCAGCGCAGGACAGTGTAAGCAAAACTTCACCCCCAAATTCTCAGGAAATTGCCAGTGTTGAGCAGCTCAGCAACGCCTTTGCGGACCTGGCAGAGAGAGTAACCCCTTCCGTGGTGACGATTTCAACCGAAACAGTGGTTAAGTCAGGAAGGACACCTTTCGGGAGATCGCCCCTGGAAGAATTTTTCGGGGACGATTTTTTCCAAAAATTTTTCCAGCAGCCCGAAAGGGAACAGAAGCAATATGGTCTGGGGTCAGGTGTGATCATCTCTTCGGACGGAATTATTTTAACCAATAACCATGTGGTCAAGGATGCGGATGATATAAAAATCCGGCTTATTGATGGCTCCGAATATTCCAGTGAAGTGAAAGGGACAGATTCCCGCACCGATCTGGCGGTCATTAAAATTGATGCGAAGGATCTGCCCGCCATTAAATTCGGCGATTCGGATAAAGCCCGGGTGGGGGAATGGGTTATGGCGATTGGCTCTCCGCTTTCTCCTGAACTGGCCCATACGGTCACTTCGGGAATAATCAGCGCCAAGGGCCGGAGCAGGATATTCAATTCCAGTGAACTCTATGAAGACTTTATTCAGACCGATGCGGCCATCAATCCGGGAAATTCAGGCGGCGCGCTGGTCAACATTCACGGCGAACTGATCGGAATCAATACCGCTATTGCCAGCCGGACAGGTGGTTTTATGGGGATTGGCTTCGCCATTCCTTCAAATCTCGCGCAAAAAGTCAAGAATGATATTTTGCAGAAGGGCCGGGTGGTCCGCGGGTGGCTGGGAGTTTATATACAGGATGTGAATCCTGATCTAGCGAAAGCCTTGAATCTGGACACGCCTACCGGGGCGCTTGTTGCCAGCGTTCAGAAGGATAGCCCGGCCGAAAAGGCAGGCTTGAAAGCCGAAGATGTGATACTTAAGATGGATGGCAGAACGGTCAGAAACAGTTCCGAACTTCGCACCTGGATTGCATCGCAGGGTCCGGATTCAAAAGTAAAACTGACGGTGCTCAGGGACAACATAGAGAAGGATATCACCGTCACTCTGGGAGAATTACCCGAGGATCAGCAAACCTCCGCCACGGTCTCAAATGAAACCACCGAAAAAATAGGGATTGATGTCTCGAATATCAGTT
Source organism: Calditrichia bacterium (assembly GCA_037381445.1). Classification (GTDB taxonomy): domain Bacteria; phylum Calditrichota; class Calditrichia; order RBG-13-44-9; family RBG-13-44-9; genus JARRQT01. The sequence goes on along the minus strand of JARRQT010000036.1, from coordinate 36,169 downwards.
CCGATCTGGTAAAACAATTCAATCTCAAAATTGATAAAGGCGGCGTGGTCATTACCGATGTGCAGTCAGGCAGTGTTGCCGCTCAGGCCGGATTGCGGCCCGGTGATGTTATCCTCAAAATTAACCGCAAACCATGTGAAAATATCCAGAATTACAATGATTTGATCAACGATATTAATCCGGGAGAAACGGTGCTTTTCTATGTCCAGCGGGATGAAGCCAAGATATTTGTGGCTTTCAGTATTCCCAAATCATGATGAATTCAGGGCTCCGGGGCAACCCGGAGCCTCTTTTTTCCAGCCGACAATTTGTTTTATAGTGACTTTCTCAATAAGAATGTTTTTCAATTCCGGCTGGGTGAAAAAATCGCATACCAACCTTTTGCTAAAACATTCTCTTTTTCTGCCGATATTCAAGTCATCGATTTTAGCGAAGATACGGAAGTGACAGCAAGTTGTGTCGAGATCAGGAATTAGCAAACAGAAGGAGAAAACATGGGCAAACGGCGAATTGGAATTCTGACTGGCGGTGGCGACTGCCCGGGACTTAACGCGGTAATCCGCGGTGTCACAAAAACTGCGGTGAGCAAATATGGTATGGAAGTAATCGGTTTCCACGATGGGTATCAGGGGCTGATTGAGAACCGCTTTACATTTTTAACTTTCGAGAGTGTATCGGGAATATTGACCCATGGCGGGACTATTTTAGGTACCAGCAATAAAGCAAATCCATTTGCACATATTGTCATTGAAAAAGGAAATACAGTGGTGAAGGACGTTTCGGATGCAACTATGGAGCTCTATAATGATCTGGGATTGGATGCCTTGATCACTGTGGGCGGCGATGGCACCATGACCATCGCGGGAATGCTTTCGGAAAAGGGCGCCAAGGTTGTTGGCGTGCCGAAAACCATTGACAAGGACTTGATGGAAACGGATACCACTTTCGGCTTTGATACCGCCCGTCAAATCGCTACAGAAGCAATTGACCGGCTGCATACCACTGCTCAGTCGCATCACCGGGTGATGCTTGTAGAGGTGATGGGCAGAAATGCGGGGTGGCTGGCTTTGGAATCCGGGATTGCCGGCGGCGGCGATGTAATACTTATCCCGGAAATCCCCTATGATATTGAAGAAATCATACGATTTGTACGCCAGCGTAGCCGCTTTGGAAAGCGTTTCAGCATTGTGGTAGTCGCGGAAGGCAGCAAACCGGAAGGCGGTGAACAGGTTATAAAAAAGGTGGTTGCGGACAGCCCCGAAAGCATTCGTCTGGGCGGAATCAGTCACCACATTGCCAATCAGATAGAAGAGGCGACTGAGATTGAATGCCGGGTGACCACACTGGGGCATCTGCAGCGGGGCGGGACACCGACGCCGTTGGACCGCATTCTGGCCACGCAGTTCGCCGTTAAGGCGGTGGAACTGGTAGTGGAAGGCAATTTCAATAAAATGGTTGCATTGCAGGGCAACGATATTGTCCCGGTACCTCTGGAAAATGTAGCAGGGAAACAGAAACTGGTTCCACTGGATTCCGAATTGCTGAAAGCAGGACTTTCCGTTGGCACCAGTTATGGCGTGAAGATAGACTGATGCTGGCGTTCATTTAAATGAAAAACGGTTTCCGGATCATTCCGAAAACCGTTTTTTTATTCCCAAAAATTTGCATAGGAGCAATCATAATCGTCGCGTAATCAGCAGCGTGATATCATCGAATTGAGGGACGTCACGGGAGAATTCCCGCAGCTCGGAGACAATGGTATCCGATAGCTCACTGGCATCGAGATGACGGTTGGAACTGATGAGATTCTCCAGCCTTTCTTCCCCGTATTCTTCTTCTTCAGTGTTTAATGCTTCATTGACCCCGTCGGTATAACACACCAGAAGATCAATTGAATCAAACTCCACTACTCCCAGCTGATAGGGAAATTCCGGCAGCATGCCCAGGATAATTCCCCCGACATCCAGCAATTGTTTCTCACCATTTTTTCTCATCAGGATGGGGGGATTATGTCCCGCGTTCACATAGGATAGCCTGTTCTTTTTATTATCCAGAACTCCCACAAAAAATGTGATGTACTTGTCCATATCGGTATTTTGATAAATCAGCCGGTTTAATTTTCCGACGATCTGCTCCAGGGGAACCGCTTCACTGATAATGGTCCGCAGGCCCGCTTGGAGATTGGCCATCAGAAGGGCGGCCGGAACACTTTTTCCCGAAACGTCGCCAATTGCCAGAGCAAACTCATGCTCAGAGATCGGGATAACATCAAAATAATCGCCGCCGACTTCCTTGCTGGAAATATTCACTCCCCACAAATCATAGCCCTTTACCTGCGGAATTTCCCGGGGAAGCAATTTTTTCTGGATTGTTTTGGCAACCTGCAGTTCCTGCTCATATCGCTGTTTCTCCAGCATTTCCTTGAACAGCCGCGCATTTTCCAGGGAAATCACTGCCTGGCTTACCAGAGTGGTCAGAAATTCCAAATCCACTGCGGTAAATTTTTGTTTGCTTATCTTTTCGCCCAGCAGGATAAAGCCCAGCATTTTGTTCTGGTGCCGCATGGGAATGAACACATGAGCGCCAAGTTTTAACAGTTTCTCTTTCAGTGCGGGGTGGGGCAGATCAACTGTCAGAGCAGCGGTCTCAATATCGGAAAGGCGGGATAATTCCTCTGACAGGCTCTCGATGGAATCCTGCACGAAACCCTTGACATCCATTTTAGGCAAATGCTGGTTTCCGTGAATGACGATGGCATAATGATAGACGAGCATCTGGCCCATGAGGGCGTAGGTCAGCAGTTTCACGATCTTTTCACTGTCCAGTGTTGCGGATAGGCCCTGGGCAATATCAAACAGGGTCTTCAGCTGCTGAATTCTTTCATCCAGCTGCTGGTTTATCTTACGGATTTCATCCACATGCAACGCATTTTCCACTGTTGACGCAGAAAGGTTTACCAGGGATGTCAGAAAATCAATTTCATCGTTGCTGAAGGGTTGCCGGTTTAATTTGGGCCCATAAATCACCAGTCCCAGTAATTGATCCTTCGATTTCAGAGGAATTGCCAGTGAAAGCTGGTTCTCTGAAACAAATTCATAAAATGGATTCAAATTGCCTGAAGCGCGACTGTCTTTTTCCAAAACAAAAAATTCCGATGGCAATTGTTTTTCGGAAAATTCCTTATCCGCAATCCCATCTGGCAGACCTTTCCAAAACCTGGGATGGTACCACTTGCCATTCCTCAAAAACACGATTCCGCGGGATATCATCAGGCGTCCCATGGGAATCAGGAGAATATTATTCAAAACATGGGTAATTTCCAGCGAGGCATTCAGTATCTGGCTGATCTCAAAGAGGGAAGATAATTCAACGATTTTTTCATTTATCGCTTTAATATTCTGGGTTTGATATTTTTCGGAAAGATAATCCAAATATCCGGACATGTTTCAGCCTGATTGTTAATAATCGCTATATAATTAAATTAGGAGATATACTTTACCATTTTTACTTTATTTCGAACACCGGGCTTTATGGAGTAATCCACCTTATCCATCAATGTTTTGATCAGATAGAGGCCCAGCCCGCCCCGCCTCATTTTCTTAAAATATGCATCCATTTCCGGAGTTTTGATTTTCGCCGGATCAAAACCTTTGCCGCGATCAATAACATATATTTCCAGCCGGTCGGGAAAGGTCTTGACTTCTATATCAATAAAATTGGAATTTTTATCCTCGGTTTTATAGGCATGCTTAATAACATTTGTGCTCGCCTCATCAACCGCCAATTCGATGCGGTTGATTTCTTCACCGGTGAATCCCATGTTTTGTGCAATCCGTGCGATAAATTCCCTGATAATTTCCAGGTTCGCGGTATCAATGGGAAGCTTTAAGTGATAGTGCTTGCTGCCTCTTTTCTTTTTATCTGTCATCTTATTCACCCGCCGTTCCATTGGCTCTTTAGGATTTTTCATTACTTTTAAATTTCTGGATAGCCTGGTCCTCACCCTTATAAAATTCATACAAACTGGGGAAACCCAGCAGATCAAAGACTTTAAAAACCTTGGGAGCGGCACAGCATATTTTCAGATCGCCATCATTCGTTCGGATATCTTCAATCACCCCCATAAATACTCCCAAACCCGCGGAACTGATGTATTGTAAACCGTCCAGATTCACTATAATGTTAAAACGTTTTTCTTTCAACAGCTTCTGCAACTCGCTCTCGAAGTCAGGTGCGGTATGCGCATCCAGAAAACCTTGTATATTCAAGATGCTGATCTCTTCCACATCCCGTCGAAAGACATCGAATTTGTCCATCTGTTCCTCCTCAAAATTCAATTTAGTTTACGTTTAGATTCATCAAAAAGTTATATCTGTTTTTCTTTTGTTGATTTTACAGGTGTTTCCCCGGATTTACTAATTGAATTTTAATTTATCTTCATGCTCCTTTTTAATTTAGATATTCGATTCGAAATATAAAACCTTGAAACTCAAAATTGTCGTTTTACGATGTGCCTGCTTGCGAAACATATCGGTTCGTTTCCCTATTGGGCTCGAGGCATTTTACAATCACAAAGGTCAGGTCGTCATGGAGCGGCGTTTTTCCGCAAAAATCGGTCACCGAATCCAGAATCCTGTTTTTCAGATCACCCACCGAATCCGAATTGCATTCCCTGGCCAGTTCCATCAGACGCTCTTCGCTGTATTCGTCGCCCTGGGCATTTCTGGCTTCAATCACGCCATCCGTGTAAAAAACAATGGTTCCGCCGTCCTGAATTTTAACAGATTCCTCTTTCAACAGGGCGTCGAATTTATCGCCCGGATCAAGCCCGATGCCAATTCCGCTGCTTAATATCTGATGCGGATCATGATTATTTCCGGGGCAGTGAAAGAGGGGCGGATGCCCGGCCCGGACAAAGGTGATTGTTTTGGCATCTGGATTGATTTTCGCCAGGATTGCGCTGACAAATGAGCGGCGTTCAATATTGGGATAGATTACCCGGTTCGCGGCGCAGGCCAGCGAGTGCGGATTCTCATGGCTCTTTGCAAGAGTTTGAATAATGCCTTTGAATTCGGCCATGTAAAGGGCGGCTGAAGTGCCCTTGCCCGATACATCCGCCACAATGAGGCCAGGTTTGCCATCAGAAAAATTAAAGAAATCATAATAATCGCCGCCAACCTCGAAGGCAGTGAGGCAAAGAGCCTCGATCTGGAAATTGGGCATCTGCGGAATTTTCTGCGGAAGCAGTTTTATCTGCACATCGCGCGCAACCCGCAGTTCCTGTTCCAGGCGTTCCCGTTCGATGGATTCCTGGAGCAGCCGGGCGTTTTCCAATGCCATTGCTGCCTGGTTGGAGAATCCCTGCAATAACGATTGGTCATCGATATCGAACGTATATTCCTTTTCCTTGGTGGCATAAACGATGCCCATTAGTTTTTCTCTACTGCTGAACAGGGGTGAACAGAGGATAGTACGGGCATTCTTTTTCCACTTCAGGATATCACGGTATTGTCGATTGTGGGAGACATCGTTTATCAGAATCGGTTCTTTTTTATCAATAACAGCGATGTTAATTCTTTCCATTCCCAGAAGGGGATTGTTCTGCAGTTCCGTTTCGCTCAAACCGTCAGAGGATACCACCTGAAATTGTTTTGTCTTCTCATCATACAATCCAAGCCAGGTGGAATGGCTTTCCAGAACCTGGGAAGTGAGTCTGGTAATGAGGAGAAGCAGTTTTTTGATCTGGGTTTCATTGTTCAGCATGCGCCCCAGGTCGTACAGGGAATTCAACTCACGGATTTTCCTGTCGAAGGCACGCGCGGTGGGAAGATGGAATAGCAGTTTGGACATGGAAATTCCGCCATAGATAATCAGGAAGATCCACATGGAATATGCCAGCGCAGCAATACTCAGACTGTAAGCAGGCAGCGGTGTCCGGTAGGCGAAATCAAACAGGGCCGCAATTCCGAAATACAACGGTAGCCCGACAAAGAAATAGAGAAGTTTCTTTTTCCGGGAAAGATAAGTAATCCATTCGTTTCTGAATGATAAAATAGTGATGAATACCACCGCCAGCGCCATGGTAAAATCATTGCCGAAAGTGTCCTGGGTGAAGCGGAAAAAACCTACCGGTTTTTCAGATAGAAAAACGGCAATCGCATTTAAACTGATGGCGAGAAGGAAGAAATTAAAAAACAGCAGCGTCTTACGTTTTCTTTTATAAAAAATAAGCTGTTTCAGGATGAAAATTATCGGGACCAGAGTTACGGCTGCGGTAAATGCCATGATTGTCGAGACAAAGATGGAACCCGGGGTTTGGTAAGTTGCGGGGAAACCGGCGGAGTAATTTGCATTGAAAACAGCTTTCAAAATAATGGCGATGAGAAAATTGGCACCTATTAATATGGCAAGCCGAACCAAGTTCTGACCGATGGTCAATTCATCAAAATGTAATTTTTTCTTTATCAGATAATAGGATACAAAAATTATCCCCAGTATGGTAAGTTCTCGCAGGTAAGCTACCAGTTTGATGGTAATGCCACTGTAAAAGGAAAACAAGTCAACGAAGAATATGAGAACAATAACAAGTGGAATAAAAATGTAAGATATTTTTAAAACAGTTTTAACCATTATTTGATGACACTTCTTATTGGATCATAAATGTTTTCTGTGGATGAGAGCAGTTTCCCTTCGCTGTTGAACAGGGATATTTTATTTTGCATCCTTTGGACCACTAATACCGACTTATCAACCGGATTTATCTGTAAATCATCAATACTCTGCATCGCAGATAATTGCAGAAGACGTTGTCCGGAAGCGGAAAGTTTCACTGCCCGGTAATTATTTGGGGCAATTTTTTCCGAAACCCAGAAGTAGGTGCCATCCGGTGCCGGACGGATCAATTCCAATCTACCTGTTGCTTGTAATGAAGTGCTGTCACCATTTTCTGTGTTATAAATGATAATCTCAGATAAATCCAGATTCCCAGCCTCCGTCATTGCATAGACAGATTGATTAACTGCCGAAATGTCTTTTCCCTGGTAGCCCTCGGAAAAGGAGAGAGTTCGGGTGGATTTGCCGGAAATGTTCAGTTCTACTGCTTTATCAGTTCCGATGGCCCAGAGTTTTGAGTTATCTGGCGACAGGGCCATTTTGAAATAGTTCCCTGAGGGCAGTTGGGTTGAGTCGGTCAGCGTATTATTTTTCATGGTGTAAATATTTGCCGAGCTGCCGTCCAGAATGTACAGACAAAGCCGGGTTGCATCCCATTGGACGTCGGTCGGTTGAACAGAATCTTTTTGATAAAAGAAATCTTCAGCGCCCTCATTAAGATTGAGCCGGGTAAGATATGAATAGCGGGTGGATAGCCAGATTTGCCCGTCTGTCCAGTCCGGCGCCCAACTGACCGGGGGAAACTGCAAATTATAATTCTGCTGGACGTGCGTAAGATCGTAAGTCAATTGATTGACCGAATATCCATAGGAAGACAAAATCCATGTCTCTCCCGGTCCCAGCATTATTTTCTGGATTTTCGACGGCTTGCTTTCATTGTTCACGCCGAGCACCGTGAGATAATAGTAATACCATTTTGAGAAGTTCACATACCGGTCAGTGAATTGACGGATAGTGGCAGGGAATTCCATCAATAATTGGAAATTGGAACTGTCACCGACGGAGCGATAAAGCCGAAAACCGGTAAAATCTTTCAGTTCGTTCACATTCCAGCTAATCTGGACGTTGCCGTTCTGTGGTTCGATGGTAATATTTAAGGGCGGCGTGCTCTCGGCGCCGGGATCCAGCGGATTGTCACGATTCCGTACCGCACAGCCGGTCAACAATATTACTGCTAGCAGAATGATTGTGTTGTAAAGAACTCTCTTCATGAATGCTCTGATACCCTATTCGCCTTGCTTCATATCCATTTTTATAATTCTACCAAGAAGATCAGGCTTTGATTCAAAAATAATGAAATACCTGACCGATACCGCTATAAAACAATTCTTTCAATTTCTTCAAAAACCTGATTTACCGGTTTCTGGCCGTCTATCCGGAAAAGAATCCCTTTTTTGGAATAATAATCTACCAGCGGTTCGGTCTGCTGGCGGTATACTTTTAAGCGGTTTCGGATGGTGGATTCCTTGTCGTCATCCCGCTGGATAATTTCACCGCCGCACACTGTGCACTTGCCATCGGGAGGGGGCGGATTCAGATTAAGATTATAGTCTTTCCCGCAGTTGGAGCAGACCCTGCGGCTGGTTAGACGGGAAATAATTTTTTCTTCGGGAACGACAATCTCCACTACCTTTAAATTAATTCTGGGATTCTTTCCAATGATTTCATCCAGTCCTTCCGCCTGCGGAATAGTTCTGGGGAATCCGTCCAGGATAAAACCATTCTGACAATCCGGTTTTGCAATTCTGTTCTCCACCATGCTCAGAATTATATCATCAGATACCAGTTCGCCGCGCTCCATAATATTTTTTGCTTTCTTGCCCAGCGCTGTTTGCTCGCTGACCTCATTGCGCAGAATATCTCCGGTTGAAATCTGGGGGATATCATATTTCTTCATGATCATTTTAGCCTGCGTTCCTTTTCCGGCTCCCGGGGCACCCAATAGAATCAAATACATCAGTCGCTGACCTCCTATTTCCTGTTTTCTATTTTCATATTCACCTTAAAAATTTAGTGATTTCAGGAGATAAATATAAGTGGTTTAATGAAAAAATGAAAAGAAAATTTGTATTGGCAGATTGGTCCCGAAGAAAAATATTTTTGCTTCATAATGCGAAATAATAATTTTTGAATTTATAATTTTTGGGCTCATGTTGGGCTGAATCAGTCCGATAGTAATTAATGTATCAAATAAAAAGGGACTTTTAATATCTGCAGGGAAGCAGGATTTGATAGGTGTTAACCGCCCGATTTCATAT
>JARRQT010000036.1:0-27173 GCA_037381445.1 Calditrichia bacterium | reverse complement strand
GGTGGAAAGTGGTTTTCATACAAATACCGGATCAAAGCGCCGCATTGCCGAAGAAAAGCACACCTTTCCGAAATGAGCCTATAACAAATCAAGATTGATTTTGGGCAATAATTCTATTGCCATCTAGGAAAATTTGAATTATTTTTGAACAGCAGCCGGAATTGTTTGATTTTTTATCCGTTTTACGCTTAAATATCAAATGCATTCAGGACGAGGAAATCATGCATCGAACCCGAGTCATTCCGGGATGCATACTCACTCTCATCTTAATTGGCTGGCCTCTCTTTGCTCAGGTTCTGGATTATCAGGGACAGCTATCAGGTTGGTACTCCGTTAATAGATCCGACAGAACCCTGAATCTCTACGGTCTCCGATATATTCCAAGTTTTGCAGTTGAGAAGATGTTTTCCGACAACAAAGCGGTTAATCTGGAAGCTTCGTTCAATGGTTATCGAAACGGTCAGTTCGAAACACTCAGGAATGTCGATTCCGAAGGGGAAATTAAACCGTACCGCTTGTGGATTCGTTTTGCGACAGCCCGTTTCGAAGCCAGGCTGGGACTGCAAAAAATCAATTTCGGTTCGGCGACGCTCTTTCGTCCCCTGATGTGGTTCGACGCCATTGATCCCAGAGATCCCCTGCAGATCACCGATGGGGTGTACGCCCTGTTATTCCGGTATTATTTTATGAATAATGCCAATTTCTGGATTTGGGGTTTGTATGGAAATAAGCACACCAGGGGATGGGAGGTTTATGAAACCCGCAAAAATTCCTTTGAATACGGCGGAAGACTCCAATACCCTTTATCTGCGGGAGAGATTGGATTCTCCTTTCACCAGAGACAGATGTCCTTCAACTATATGAGTTTCCCGCAGATGAAATTGAATGAGGAGGTCTCCTACGAAAATCGCTTTGCGGTAGATGGCAAATGGGATGTGGAGATTGGCTTTTGGTTTGAGGGAGTTCTGACCCATCAGGATAATCCGCTGCTGCCCTTTGTCTGGCAGAGATCCGCCACACTGGGGGCGGATTATACCTTCGACATCGGCAACGGATTGAACGTTATGAGCGAATATTTTATTTTGGAGAATTCCCGGGAGGCGTTAGGAAAAGGGGAGGGACTTAAATTTTCGGCCGGATCGTTCAGTTATCCGATTGGTTTGCTGGACAGAGTGGAGGGCATTTTCTATTATGACTGGGAAAACAGTGAGTATTACCGCTTTCTGAACTGGCGAAGGACATACGATCATTGGAGCTTCCACCTGATGGCTTTCCTGAATCCGGACAAAAACAGGATCTATCAGAACCAGGCGGGAAATAATCTCTTCGCGGGAAAAGGAGTCCAACTGATGATTGTGCTGAATCACTAATCCGGTCGTTTTCATACGCAGCAATACTTCTTTTCAAAATTGGGGCTGACATGGAAAATGAAGTTTTGATCAAAACAGAGAATCTGACAAAGATATACCCGATGGGCCAATATGAACTGGTGGCGCTGAGCGAAGTAAATCTTACCCTTAAGAAAGGCGAATTCGCCGGTCTAGTGGGACCCAGCGGGTCCGGGAAGACCACGCTGCTGAATATTATCGGCTCACTGGATGTTCCTACAACGGGAAGTGCTTCAGTACTGGGGGAGAAGGTGGAAACCCTTTCGCATAAGAAGGCTGCTCAGCTCCGCAACAAACATATCGGTTTCATCTTCCAGACCTTCAATTTGCTGCCCGTTTACACGGTTTTTGAAAATGTGGAATTCCCCTTACTGCTTCAGAATCTGACTGCCGAGGAGCGGAAGAAAAAAGTGATGGATGCGCTGGAGTGGGTGTATCTGGCAGACCGGGCGAAGTCCAAACCGAACCAGTTGTCGGGGGGGCAGAGCCAGCGGGTGGCGATCGCCCGCGCTATTGTGAAAGGGCCGGCGATTGTGCTGGCGGATGAACCAACCGCGAACCTGGATGCGGAGAATTCTCACAACATCCTGCAGACCATGAAAAATTTGAATAGCGAGTTGGGGACCACTTTTCTCTTTTCCACTCACGATGAAAAAGTCATTCGCTACCTGCAGCGAAAGATTTCATTATTTGACGGGAAAATCGCCAGGGATGAGCTGTTTTCCCCTTCCGGACAAAAAAAGGTGAAAAATGATAATCCCTAAACTGGCAGTAAGAAATATTCTGGGTGCCGGCATTCGTACCTGGTTGAACGTTATCGTGCTGTCGTTTGCTTTCGTGGCCATCATCACTACCCAGGGACTGCTGGAGGGTATGAATGAGCAGGCTGCGCAGGCGATGATTGACACCCAATACGGGGGCGGTCAGTACTGGCATGAAAACTACGATCCGTTCGATCCCCTTTCGCTGCAGGACGCCCACGGCGTAATTCCCGGGGACCTGAAGAGGATGGTTGATCGCGGGGAGGCGACGCCGCTGCTCATCATTCAGGGCAATATTTATCCCAACGGCCGCATCCGCACCATTCTGCTTAAGGGCATCAGTCCGGCGCAAAGTATAATTACCCTGCCTTCCCATTTTCTGGCGCAATCCGATGGCGAAATCCCCGCCCTTATCGGCAGCCGGATGGCGAAAAGTACCGGATTAAAGGTGGGAGATTATGTGACCATGCAGTGGCGGGATGCCAGAGGGACCTTTGATGCACAGGATGTTCGGATCGTTCAAGTTATGAAAACCACCGTACAGAGCATCGATAACAGCCAGATATGGATTCCCCTGCAGAAACTGCAGCAGTTGGCGGGGATGGAGGATGAAGCAACACTAGTCATCATCAACAAGACGGCTCAAAATGCCACCGCGGTTGCCGGCTGGAACTTCAAAACTCCGGATTATCTGCTCAAGGATATCCGGGATATGGTGCAATCCAAGGCAATCGGTTCAACCATTATCTATTTCATCCTGCTTTTTCTGGCAATGCTGGCCATCTTCGACACCCAGATTTTATCGATTTTCCGCCGCCGAAAGGAAATGGGCACTTTGATGGCTCTGGGCCTCACCCGGGGGAAGGTGATTCAGCTTTTTACCCTGGAAGGCGCCATGCACGGCGTGCTGGCCGCTTTGGCTGCTGCTCTCTACGGGATCCCGTTGCTGGCATACTTTGCGCGCATCGGCTGGAAATTGCCATCCAATACTGACAGCTATGGATTTGCCATCGGGGAAAAGCTCTTCCCGACGTTCAGTGCCGGCCTCGTCCTGGGCACCACTTTGCTGGTTTTGATTATCACCACCATTGTCAGTTTCCTGCCCACCAGAAAAATTTCGAAATTGAAGCCGACCGATGCCTTGCGGGGGAAACTGACATGATAAAATTTCTGTTCAAAGGACTGATCCGTGACCGCTCGCGGAGCCTCTTTCCCACTTTGACCGTGGTGGCTGGTGTTACTCTCACCGTCATCATGTATTGCTGGGTGAAAGGCACCGAAATCGATCTGATACGGGCCAATGCCAACTTCAGCACAGGTCATGTCAAAATCATGTCCCGCGCCTATGCGCAGGAATCCGATCAGATCCCCAATGACCTGGCTTATATCGGGGTCGAAGAATTGCTGGGCGATTTAAAAAAAGAATTTCCGGATATGAAATGGACGCCGCGAATTCGGTTCGGTGGACTGCTGGACATTCCTGACGCGGAGGGAGAAACCCGCAGCCAGGGGCCTGTGGTGGGATTGTCGATTGATTTTCTGTCGCCGCAGAGCCCTGAACCGGAAATTCTGAATCTGTCTGATGCATTGCTGCGGGGAAGATTGCCGCAGAATCCCGGGGAGATTTTAATCAGCGATGAACTGGCGCAGCGTCTGAATGTGAAACTGAATGATATTGCCACACTTATCAGTTCGACGATGTACGGCAGCATGTCTACCTACAATTTTACCGTGGTGGGAACCATCCGCTTTGGCATTTCCGCCATGGATAGGGGGGCAATGCTGGCGGATATCTCGGACATTCAAAGGGCACTGGACATGGATGATGCTGCGGGTGAAATTCTGGGTTTTTTCCGGGATGACATTTACCGCAATGAACTCGCAGAGGGAATCGCCGCAGGATTTAATGATTCCTATAAGGAAGATGAAGATCAGTTCGCACCGGTAATGATCACCCTGCGGAATCAGAGCGGGCTTGCCCAGACGCTCGACCTGTCCGCTTATGTCTCCGCGGCGCTGATCGGAATCTTTGTGATTGTCATGTCAATTGTGCTCTGGAACGCAGGGTTAATGGGAAGTCTGCGGCGTTATGGCGAGATTGGCGTCCGCCTGGCACTGGGCGAGGACAAGGGGCACATTTATCGTTCCATGCTTGCAGAATCTTTGATGATCGGTTTTATGGGTTCCATGATCGGGACCGGCCTGGGAATCGGTATTTCCTATTATTTGCAGATCCACGGGATAGACATTTCCTCCATGTTGAAGAACGCATCCATGATGATTTCTGATGTTCTGCGGGCCAGGGTGACTCCGGTAAGCTTTATGATTGGATTCATTCCCGGTTTGATGGCCACGATCCTGGGGACATCTATTTCGGGAATTGGCATATACAAACGGCAAACATCTCAACTAGCCAAGGAACTGGAAGCATGAGAAATTACTGTATTTTTCTTGTTTTGATCTTATTCTCTTTATTAACGGCACAGGTCCCAACCGGAGACTGGATTCTTAAAAAAGTTGATGAGAATATGGGTTCCGACAATAAAATCAGCATTGCGGAAATGCATATAAAGGGACGTCGGGGGACACGCATGGTGAAATCCAAATCCTGGATACAGGGAATGAATCACTCCTTCACCGAATACCTGGCGCCCCCCCGGGAAAAAGGAATAAAAATGCTCAAGCTAAAGGATCAGCTCTGGACCTATACGCCTTCCACGGATCGCACCATTTTGATTTCCGGGCATATGCTGAGGCAGTCGGTAATGGGTTCCGATCTCTCCTACGAAGATCTCATGGAGGATCCCAAGCTCATAAATCTTTATGACGCCAGCATGGGAGGCGATGAAGAGTTCATGGGGCGTCCCTGCTGGATTCTGGATCTAAGCGCGAAAAATGCCGACATCGCTTATTTCTCAAGAAAAATCTGGGTTGACAAGGACCGCTTTGTGGTGTTGAAAGAAAACAGGTATGCAAAGAGCGGCAAGCTCCTGAAAACGACAGTTGTGCAGAAGGTGGAGCAGATTGAAGGCCGCTGGGTGGCAACCGATATAATTTTCAAAGATGTGCTGAAGAGCGGCGACGGCACCGAATTTATCCTGGAATCGATTCTTTTTAATGCGGATATCCCGGATTATACTTTTACCAAGGCAATGCTGCGAAGGTAATTGTTTTATTAAAGACGGTCGGAGCGATGACTGCAATACACAGAAAAAAAGAATATCCTAATAGCCGCGAAATTTCCGCAGCTTTGGTCAGCGCCGCTGCCGGATTTTTCCGAGCTTGTTTTCTGTTGCCTTTTCCAGGGAGAATCAACTCGCCTGTAAGAAATATTTATTTAATCTGTTACCTGCCTTTTTCTCCTGTTCATCAAACAGGATTTAATATCAACTATCCATTCTGTTATCAAATATTGTTTCTGAGGAATACCGGACTTTAGTGAAGCGGTTGGTCTATAAATAATTATCAAATCCATAAATTCTGAATATCGGAAATCCCCGTTGCTTTTTGGGACGTTTTTGAGAACGCTCACCCGATTCCGATAACGTTCTGACCTATTGATTAAAAAAACTGGGGACGTCATTGGCCCGTTCCATTATCAGTATCCGCGAAAAGAGTGCCGCTCAGGAAACACTGTCCGGCGGTAAGGGCGCCAGTCTGGCAAGATTGGCCAGAATGGGATTTAATGTTCCTGAAGCATTTATTATTACAACGCACGCCCTGGCAGAAATTCTGAATTTCTCCCGTCAAAAGAGTCGCCAAATTGCTGCGAATGATAAGGATGTATTGGTAGGCCTGCAAAAAGATGATTTTATTGATTTTCAAATTCCCGAAAATATTCGAAAAAATTTTTTTAAAGCGTTTCAGAAACTGGAAGCGCCTGTGGCAATCCGCTCATCCATGGTTGGTGAAGACAGTGTGAGCGCTTCCTTTGCCGGCCAGCTCGATACCTTTCTCAATGTGAAAACAGAGCAGGAACTGGTTGCAGCTATAGTGGGATGCTACAAATCCCTTTTCAATAAAAGACTCACCGGATATCTCTCCCAGCAAAGAGAAACTCGTGCAGTGGCTGAACTTCACGGTCCTGCTATGGCCATCGTTATGCAGCGAATGGTCAATGCTGAAGCAGCGGGTGTGGCATTCACAGCGGATCCCTTCACCGGCCGGCGGAACGTGATTATCGAGGCAGCAGCCGGTCTGGGAGACGGCGTGGCAGGCGGTAAGATTGTACCCGACCGCTATGTCGTAAACACCAGAGGCGTCATATCGGAAAGTTATTCGTCGGAGAGAAATGGTCCCGTGCTCCCTGAAGAACAGGTCCTGCGGCTTTCACAACTGGCAAGGGCCATATCTTTTAGAGCCAAATTGCCGCAGGACATTGAATGGGCGTGGGATGGTGCCGAATTCCATTTTTTGCAGTCCCGCCCGATTACTTCTTTGGCCGGCAAAAGAATTTATTCGCGGAAACTGGTGGCGGAAATGTCACCGGGGCTGATTAAACCGCTGTACTGGACAACCAATGTCCGGGCCATGACCAGAAATGTATTCGGGAGAATGTTCGCAAAAATCATCGGTCCGAACCAACTCGATTTTTCCGAAATGACGGAGCACATTCATTCCCGGGTATATGCAAATATTACCTTTGTCGGAGAGCTCCTGGAGCGTATCGGTCTCCCTTCAAATTTCTTTGAGATGATGACCCGGGATGAGGGAGCAGTTCGCCGGCGTCCGGAGATTAATATCCGTCTTATTCACACTTTTTTTCGGTTAGTGCGTTTTGTCTGGTTTTATTCGGGGATTAAAAACGATATCAAAGAATTTCTGGGGAAACATAATCAATTTCTGGAATCGTACAGAAATTCCAACTGGACGGAGAAAACGCCTCAGGAGCTGATGGAAGCTGTCTTGCGATTAAGCAAGGAGCATGGCAAAACCCAGTGGTGGATGTGGATCGGCGCCATGAATATGAACATCCGCAATAAACTCCTGAAAAAAGTGGTCAGAAAATTTGCCGCGGAGGTTCAGCCGGGAGATCTGATCAAGGGATTAATTGGATTGAAGGCATTGGAACCGAATCAGAAGCTGGCCTTGCTGGGCTCAATGGTGAGAAAGGCGGACAGAAAAATCCTTAATACGATACGGCAAGATAATATCGAGAACATCCACAGAAAGCTGGCAGGGAGCGAAGAAGGAAGAATGCTCTTGAAAAAAGTGGATAGCTTCCTGAAACAATTCGGATTTCTGAGCATCAGCGGCACGGATTTCACTGTTTCGCCCTGGATTGAGAATCCCGAACTGGTCTGGAAGGCAATCGGGAGGCTGGCGGCGGCTCCGGAAAAAGTAAAATATGAAAACGCCGGGAAAGTGAGGAGAGAAGCACATTTTAAAGTAAACCAAAATATGAACTGGGCGTTAAGGCCTTTATTCAATCGCCTGCTGAAATCTACTATCCTTTATTTGCAGTTCCGCGAGAAAACCAGTTTTCAGATGTCCGAGGATGCATATCAGGCGCGGCGAATATTTCTCGAGCTGGGAAATTACCTGAGAAATGAGGGCATCATAAATGAAACAGAAGATATATTCTATTTGTCTTTCGCCGAATTGCAGGAGCTCATCGAGAACCCTGAACCGTCGGCTTCAATCCAAAATCTGGTCAAGTCCCGTAAAGAGCAGATGGAATTAGATTCTGATATTGAACCCGAAGATATTATTTGCGAAAATATGATTGCGAATCTTGCCGCCGTTTATGCGGGCGATCAGGATTATCTGGTGGGAATAACGGGCAGTGCAGGCATTATACAGGGGTATGCCCGGGTCATTCTGGACCCGGCGGATGTCAAGACCGAACTGACCAGAAACGACATTCTGGTGGTTCCTTTCACAGATGTGGGGTGGACGCCGCTATTCCCGGGAATCGGGGGCATCGTGGCCGAAAGCGGAGGACAACTGTCGCACAGCGCCATCATCGCCAGGGAATACGGACTACCGGCGGTTGTTAGTGTCAAAAAAGCCACCCGGCTGATTAAGGATGGTCAGCCCATAACGCTGGACGGAAATAACGGTAGGGTTTACCTTAAACACATTTTAGAAAATTAAGGAGGCCGTTCATGAATATTTTTATTATCATCGCTACTGCGCTGGCGGGATATTTTATTGGCGCCATCTCGTTTGCCAGAATTATCACCAGAATTTTCGCGCCCGATAAGAAAGTGGCAGAGGAAACAGTCGTCGGGCTGGAAGGAAGCGATAAAAAAATGGTGCTGAAAACGGTGAGTGCTTCCTCCGTATCAGCGCAGGTGGGTTCGAAATTCGGATTTATGACCTACCTATTGGACATGTTCAAAATTTTTATACCTGTGCTTATCCTCAGACAGATATTTCCCGGGACCGACTACTTTCTGATTTTTGCCGTGTTGGGGGTAGTCGGGCACATATGGCCGGTATACTACGGTTTTAAAGGCGGCCGCGGGCTGTCGACAATTTACGGCGGTGTGCTGGCGATTGACTGGATAGCAATCTTTACCACTTCCATTGGTGGCATGCTGATTGGACTGCTTGTCTTGCGTGATGTATTCAGCGCCTACATGGCGGGAATCGTTTTGCTCATTCCCTGGCTGTGGTTCCGCTTCCATGATACTAATTACTTGATTTATGCGGTAATTGTTAATATCCTTTATACGATCGCCATTATACCCGAGGCACGGCACTGGTTCAAAATCAGGAGGGAGCAAAAATGGAATGATCCCGCCGAGGTCATTCAGTTATCGGGTATGGGCCGGGGACTGCTGAAAATGGCAAAAAAACTTGGCGTTATTAAGGATAAGCCGAAGACAGATATTTCCGCCGGTTAACCGGTTTCATCATAATATTTTAAAGTTCGAATGAATTCAGCCGCTTTTCATGACAATCAGCCTGTTGTGATTTTGGGAGGACTTTTTTCAGCACCGGGCTTATATTCGGAAATGAAAACAACCCTGCATGAACTCACCGGTCAGCCGGTTTTTATCGTCGGTGTGCAGCCCTGGGAGTGGTTTCTGGCGGTTTCAAAAACAGGCTGGAGCCGCATCCTCATTAAGCTCGATAAAATGGTCCGTCGCGCTCTGGAGCGATCGAAAACCGGCAAAGTAACTGTAGTTGGGCACAGTGCCGGGGGGGTGATTTCCCGCTTGTATTTAAGTCCCCAACCATTTCAAAAACGGGCATATCATGGATTAGATTATGTCGACCAGATCATTACTTTAGGGAGCCCCCATTACAACAAAAAGGGGGCCTTTCTCCGGCGCTGGGTAGAGGAGAAGTATCCGGGTGCATATTTTTCCCCGGAGGTAAAATATTTTTCCATTGCCGGAAAATCCCTTTTTGGAAATCCCCATGGTTCGCCGGAAGTGAGAGTGAGATATTCGATTTATAAATATCTCACCGGCGATGGGAAGGAGTGGGGAGATGGGGTCGTCCCTCTTGCTTCAGCGCTTTTGAATGGCTCGATGATGATCATTTTGGAAAGAGTAAAGCACTATAGTTTCACGGATGAAGATTGGTACGGAAAATCCGGTGTGGTGAAAAAATGGTGGCAGGAGCTAAAGAATAGCAGAATGTCTTAAATCCTTTTTCTCCCAAAAATCTTTTTTTAAGCGCTGCAAAAACCTAGGGCGATGATTTGGATTTCCTCCCTCGCAATTAGTTATGCTGTCTATAATCCCTTCTCATAAAGATAAATACCTTCATAAAAAAATTTATTCATCAAAGTGGCTGATTTTCTTGATATTGGGGTATCAATTTTTGAACAATATGGAAAATATATGCAATGTGGCCCGGTTAGGTCTTGAAAATATTGTTTTATTTTTGTATAATTATATTAATTTGTTTGTTTTGGCACTAAATATTTAATAATGTTCGGCGTAGCTATTTTTCACATAGCGGCTAATCCTATTCATTTTTTCATATATATCTGATTCAGCTTCCTGCTCATTTTTTCTTTTTTAAAACATATTCCGAGCGCTTTCAGGGGCCATAAGACCAAAGCTGTTTGATCAGTTCTCCTGATTGTTTTTTCTATTTATCCCCTATGAAGCCAATCCCTTTCTCAAAAGAGGGTCAAACTGTGGAATCTATTCCTCTAAATAAAAGTCCTCCATACCTGTAGAAAATAAATTATCAATTCAAATTCCACATGAAACCAATATTTACGGATTCAACAAATCCGGGATACTGAATTAATTGCCATTATATGTCTTTGAAATAAGCCAAAAGGAATATTAAACAGATGAAAGGATTCCGTTTCACCAGAATAATTTTAGGATGATGAATGGGGGAAGTTATGAAAAATATTTATATTATTTTAATCATAAATTTGTGTTTATTGATAGGCATTTCCAACAGTCAGATTATCGCGGATATGGAACGGCCGGTTAACCTTCCCGTTGCAAACTTGACAATTGATGATATTATGCCCGATATTGTCCCGGTTTTGCATAACCCGATTTTTCCTCCCATGGTTGGACCCAATATAATTGTTAGCGGTCCGCAATTTTATAGTGCGAATGAGCCGCCTTACGGTCTGCTGGGACGCAGCGAAACCACTATTGCGGTGGGACCCTTAGGAAGGCATGTTATAATCGGATGGAATGACGCCGATGGATTTTTGGTGCCGCTGGAGTTGGAGGGTCTTACCGGCTATGGGTATTCCGTTGACGGAGGAAGGACCTTTCAGGATGGTAATGGACTGCCTTCGGCCACTTATGAGGGATTGCCGGTTGTACCCCGGGGAGATCCATGGCTGGATAATGGGGATATCGGCAATGCGGCCTTCTTTTTTGCAAATCTTGCAGCCAGGCCAATAAGTCAGGGATTTGCCGGCGTTGGAATGATTGTTCATAAGGGCATATTTTGGGGCAGCAGGCTGATCTGGGGGAGACCCGATATTATTACTCCTCCCAGTCCGGATGATTTTCTGGATAAGGAAGCCATGGCTGCTGACAAACGGTTAACCAGTCGCGCGGTGTACATCTGCGTCACCAACTTCACGCCAAACGGTTCGCAAATTGAGCTATACCGCACGCTCAATGGCGGCAGAACGTGGATGGGCCCGACAGTGGTTAAAGAACCGGATCCGCTTGGACAGCAGGGATCGGCGGTGGCGGTAGGACCCAATGGGGAAGTGTATGTGACGTGGGAACGGGGAAGATTCACAGGCACGCCGGATATCCTGTTCAAGGCTTCTTTTGATCAGGGGGAAACATTTGGTTCCCTGCAGCTCATCAAAAATATAACCGGAACCGCTCTCTATCCGCCGGTGGGTTATAACCGGACCGGAAGCAATGACTTTCCGCGTATCGCGGTCGACAATTATTCCATTCACAAGGGGCGAATCTATGTGACGTTTCAGGATGCGAATAATAATCCATTTATTCACACCAACGGGATTTTCGTAAACACCAGCACCGGAGAGGAATTCGCAACCGGAGGCGTGAATGATGGTGATATTTATGTCTCCTATTCGGATGACCATGGAAACACCTGGAGCGAGCCGACCCTCGTCAGCAGCGCAACACCCGGTGACGGAAAAGACCAGTTCTGGCCGGTGGTCAGCGTCCAGCCAAGCGGAAACGTGGACATCTTCTATTATCAGGATACCGAATATCAGCCTCAGCCGCCAAATCCGTTGGCAACCAATATCTCTGTCGGCTCTCCCTACAGGCGGCATTCCTCATATCAGTCGCTGGTGGATGTTTACTGGGCAGAGTCGCTTGATGGCGGAAAGACATTCCTGGAGCCGGTCCGTCTGAACGAAGAGACTTCCAACTGGTCGATTGCAGCCACCAATATTATCCCGAATTTTGGTGATTATATTTTCAGCGTCAGCTTTTTAAATATGGTTTACGCCAGTTGGGCGCAGAGCGTTTTGTATGATATTGATCCCGGGCCTGCGGTGAATGAACGATATGTACCCAGTGTCGCGTTTGCGAAGGTAAAAAGTTTTGGTCTGCCGGTTCCCAAAGAGGATATTGCAGCATCAGTGCTAACGCTTGCCCCCGCCACCTTCGAACTGGCGCAAAACTATCCCAACCCATTTAACCCCTCAACCGACATTCGTTTCCGGCTTCCCGGCGCCAGCCAGGTGAGTTTGATTGTCTATAATACCCTGGGTCAGGAGGTAAAAACGCTCGCGAACGACTATTATGAGGCCGGAGAACATACTGTCGCCTGGAATGGAAGAGACAATAACGGCATATCGCTTCCCAGTGGTATTTACTTCTATCAGATTGAAGCAGGTGAGTATAAACAGATGAAGAAGATGATGATGATCAAATAGTCTCAGACGATACGCATTACAGATGGTGATGAATTAATTGCTTGTCCCGCAGCAAATTAAGGCCGCGGGACAAGCGATGTATAGCTGCTTTATCCAAATATCCCGCCAGATTTTTCCAAATATACTTCGAAGTAACATGGGGTGAGTATGACTCCCCGGACAGGGAGTTAGACTGGTATCATTGTATTTGCCTGGATGGAGGATAATTGAAATCTATCTTATTTCCATTTCATTTACAGATGCAATGATTCAAACCTGTGCTGAAATGGCTTCCAAATAAATTATCCGAAAATAAATATATAGGCGCATTTCAGCTAATTTGACCAAAAGAATATTGTTATAACTTTAACCTCTCTGGAAGAAACATGCCCCACTGATTGTTTGATACAATTAAAAATTCCTGGAATAGGCATGGATCGGCTGTCGACGATCTGTTCAATAAATTGGGATGAGTAAATCCCAATTCTGTTGGCAATCACTAAATTTGACAGGCGATCCGTTTTCGGAATTTATTAAGAAATTCGGATTGGAAAAAGCCGTCTGGCTGATTTAAACTTGACAAGAAAATAGATTCCGGAAAGCCCCGGAAACAGGATGTATTAAATTTTTCCTGTCTCTCAAATTATTTCAGGAAATGTTTTTGCGTTCTCTGATGCAAATCAGTACAGAGCGCAGTTTAAGTCCCTTTCTGGAAAATTGTTCGTCTCATACCACCAATGAACCAAAATTGCTATTCTTTGAACCAATCGTGGTAGATTCCCGATCCAGCCATGTTTATATAATAGTAAGAAGCATAGATCTAACATATTAATTGGAGGAGTCATCATGAGTCATAAAATAGATTGGCTATTGATTGGGGCGTTCTTGGCAGCCCTGGTAATGTTGGGCTGCGGTAAGGAAACAGAATCCGCCCAGGCCAGCGCAGGTAAGCATCTGTATCTGGATATGCATAAAAATCTGGAAGGTCTAACCGCAGAAGCAGTGGCTAACGCCCACAAAAAGGATCTGGAGGTAGAGGATAAGTACGGGGTTAAATATCTGAAATACTGGTACAACGAAGATGAGGGAACGGTGTATTGTCTCTCCGAGGCTCCCAGCAAGGAGGCGGCCATTGCCGTTCATCGCGAAGCCCATGGTATGGTTCCGGATGAAATTATTGAAGTGGAACAGGGCGAATAACGTGACCACCAAGAGATTATTCGAACGCATTATCGTTCAAGCCAAGTGTTAGGGTACTCATTATCCATGAGGACTCTAACCTAATTAACTCATCATATCATTCACAATACGGAGGTATCATCATGTATTTATATAAAGAAGTTCACTGGGGAGTGCGACAAGCCGCCCCTGTTTTTCTATCAGTTGTGGTGTTGCTGTTTCTGTTTGGTTGTCAATCCGAGGCACCGATTTCTCCCGTTCAGAAAATAGAGGGAGAATCCAGCCCAAGCAAGTCAACTCTGACGCTCGAGTCCGGATTTAGCCGGACGCTGTTAAAGGAGTTGGCCACCGCTCGCAGTGCAACGGCGGTATACCATAATCTGGATAGTGCCATGGCTGCCGGTTATGGCAATATCAATTATTTCGTTCCGGGCATGGGCGACCATTATGTCAATGGGTCTCTGGTCGATGGTCAGTTTGAGGTGGACAAACCGGAAGCCCTGGTTTTCAATTCAGTAGGTAATAGTGGTCACCAAAAACTGGTAGCCGTTGAATATCTGGTGGCGACTCCGGGACCGCAGGCTGGGGGGACACCACCGGAAGGCTTTACCGGCGAGATGGATGAATGGGAGTGGAACGATGTCGGTAATTTCTGGACACTACACGCCTGGATCTGGCTGCATAATAAAGATGGTATGTTTGCGGAACTTAATCCGGCGCTGTTGCCCTAATGGTATGCTGGTGCAGACTACTCACCAATCGTCTTAATATTGGGAAGCCTTTCCACATGGGAAGGCTTCTTCGAATTTTAAGCAACAATGAATAAACAGATGGGGAAGGTAAAATTTGCTATTTCAAGGAAATGGACTTATCTTTCATTCGTATAGCAAAATAAAGTTTTTGAACATCAACATTTCAAATAGATCGGGATGTAATTCCCTTTCCTGAAGATTGAAAGGAGAAAACGATGCCTATTTTCATGGATCGTCATGATTCCCCGGGAATAACTGAAATAGATGCCGCAGAGGCACACAAAAAGGACATCAAGATTCAGCATAAGTATAATTGCAAGGCCTTTACCTACTGGTTTGATGCTGAAAGGGGAAATGTATTTTGTTTGATTGAGGCGCCGGATGAAGAAGCAGTGGTCTCGTGGCATAATGAGGCCCATGGCGATATACCCAATCAAATCATCAAAGTGCAATTTAATATTGTGGAAGCTTTTTTAGGCAGAATTAAAGATCCCGAGGCCAGGGATGAAATCGAGTTGCTTAAGTTAATCGGCCCGGCATTTCGGGCAATAATGGTTATCAATTTAAAGGACACAGCCCTGTTAAAATCAAAACTCGGAAACACCGAAAGTGCTGGTCTATTAAAACTATGCAATGAATCGATTGAACAGGCAATTGAGAAATACGAAGGCCGGGAAGTGGAGTATACAGGAGAAACTATCTTGGCTTCCTTCATTTCGACAAGCAATGCCGTTAAATGCACGCTGGACATACAAGAGCATTTCAGAAAACAAAACCGCCAAAAATCTTGTCCGCCTATTGATGTGGCTATTGGTTTAAGTGCAGGTAATCCAGTTACCGATAAGGATGAGTTTTTTGGAGATGCAATTCTGTTTGCCAAGCGATTGGCCTACGTGGCCGGCAAGGGTCAGATACTGATGTCCTCGGTGGTAGGAGACAAATATAAGAAGGAAAAATCGGAACTCTTATCGGGTGAAGGAATAGTCAAAACTTTGAATCCGATGGAGGAAAAATTTTTGGGCCGTTTGATGAGCATCGCCGAAAAAGCCTGGAATCAGTCAGGATTTAAATTAGGTGATTTCAACAGCCAGATGGGTTTGAGCAAGTCACAACTATATCGGCATACCACTGCCTTAACGGGATATTCGCCCTCGGAATTTCTGAAAGAATATAAATTAAACAAGGCGTTGGAATTAATTGAAAGACAGCAGGACAATATCGCTCAAATCGCATTGGAAACCGGATTTAACAATCCATCGTATTTCTCCAAATGCTTTTACCGGCGATTCGGTATCCTTCCCAGGGATTTTGCCCATAGTATTGCCTAAGGTTGTTGCTCGGATTCTTCTATCGGCTGGACAAAAATTAGTCGTCCCTGAAAAAGTCTGTTTTGTGTCTGGAGATTTAGGACGGTCTAAATCAGGAAAGCTTTTTGTTCATAATTTGAGAGCAGCAGGCGTAATTTTTCCATAAGAGTGCGAATAATTAAAGGCAAAAAGAAAGCTCTCAAGAGCTTTTCCCATAGGGATGGATTCCCACGGAAATTATATCCGCATCCAGCCAGTAAGGCATTTATTCTGTCCCCCTCTTCACCCTTCAGATAATTGCGGTTCAAGCGATTTCCTGATTTGAGATGGCCAAAGATCGGCTCAATGGCTGATCTGCGCTTCATCCATCTTCGCACCGAGCGGTTCATACGCTTCATTGTTCTGTAATTGACAACCCGGATCTCTGTGTCTCCCTCATATCCATGCCCCCGGTACCCAAGGTCCACATAGGCTTTCCTGGGCTGCCCTGGCTTTCCGAATAAAAAGGCCCGAATTCCTTTTCAAAATATTCCCACTCTATCTGCTGGGCCAGGATACATAAGGGGTGCTTCATATTTAAGATTTGATCCAGACGGGATTGAAATGGCCGGGGCACTTCATTGTGTTTTTTGGGAGTCATAAATCACCAGTTTTTTAAGCCGCATTCTCGTTTTCCTGCAATATAGTACGGGACAAACCTTATTACAAGTTATTATTATATATGGCTTTAAATAGTTGTTCAGGGACGACTCATTAGTGCCTATAAAAAGGCGGGTGGTGATGAATTGTCCAATGAAATTCTGGATACGAAAGTGAAGTCGGGCACCACTTTTTTAACACACATTCACCATCGGCAGACCCTTATTCGCATCATGACGGCAGGGAGCTAAATATTTTCTAAATTTCCTCAAGAGCAAAAAAGGGCAGGAAATCTATCGGAAGTATGGTTTTATGCCTGCCAGATGATTCCGGTATTTGGTGATATTTTCCATTTAGACTTGGGCGAAGAAGCGGGGCGGGAGATGTCATTTTGACAGGCGGTACTATGATGTTGAAAATGTTATAAGAAATAGAAATTTTCGGTAATATGCTAAAATGAACGAATCCGAGCAAGCAGGCTGATATGGAATTGCTTCTTCTTCTGCTGGGTTTTTTCGGTGGCTTTGTTGCAGGTTTGCTGGGATTGGGAGGGGCGGTATTTATGATTCCGCTTCTCCTTTACATTCCTCCGCTGGTCACAGGACAATCTCTATCTGCGCAACAAACAGCGGCCATTTCAGTTGTCTACGTTCTGGCTGCTTCATCATCTGGTTTGCTTCATCACCTCCATCATAAATACGTGAATTATAAAATCATCATTTTTATGGGAGGCGGCATATTTTGCGGCGCTTTTCTCGGGGGATTCATTTCTGATTATCTGCCCTCAAAAATCATTCTGGCTATCTTTGGCGCCATGACGGTTTTTGCGACTGCCCCAATATTTCTCTCAATTAACAACAGGTCGGAAGTTGACGCCTCTTCTGCGGATATTAGCTTCAACCGCCTGGCGGCACTCCTGACCGGGCTGACGGTAGGAATTATTTCAGGAATTGCCGGACTGGGCGCCGGAATTATTCTCATTCCGGTCTCATGATTCACCTGTTTCATATTCCCACGCGTTTTGCGATCGGAAGTAATCTGGGAATCGTTTTCCTTAGCGCCCTGGCTGGCCTTGCCGGTAAGGAAATAACCGGTCAGATACCCTGGATGTTGGCCGCCGCACTGGTGGCAGGGGCTTTCCCGGGCGCCCAACTGGGTGCGCATGTGAGTTGCATGATTAAGACGCGATATTTTAGAATTGGAATTCATCTCCTTATAGCAATGGCGGGAATCCGCATTTGGTACCAGGTTTTTGCCGGCCATTGATATGGTCGCAAGCATTATTTGTTCTAGGAGCAAATGATGATTTGATGCCAGATTATTTCAATGGAGTGCTTTATGGGATGTTTTTTTGCAGGGGCACTGTAATTTATTTTTTTGTTTATGGGACATAAAGATAGAACTTGTGCCGGCCTGATCGAAACCGTAAAAGGAACGGGAAACCGGCTAAATATAGATTGACAGGGATATTTGGCTGTCATAAATTAGCCGGAAAAGGATCATTTTCGCAGCTTCATGCTTCCATAAAAACTACCGGGATTGATAAATATATTATGAGCAAGATATCCTCACGAACATTGCTTTTTACAATTCTGACCACAGTCTTCACGCTGATCGTCATAGATTTGTACACCTGGAATCATACCCGGACTTTTTTGTTGAATGGCATTCGCCAGGATCTGCATGAAAAAGCGGCCCTCTCTTTGGGACTGATTGATGATAAAGCGCTTGAGAACAGGGACCGGGTCCGGTTAAAGCAATTCACTGACGAGATCAAAAATCTTACCGGAATGCGGACAACGCTTATCGGGAAACAGGGAGAAGTGCTGGCTGATTCTGAAATCCCCATTGATGAACTGAATAATGTGGAGAATCACCTCAACCGCAAGGAATTGCAGCAGGCTTTGCGCACCGGCTCCGGTCTGGCCATAAGAAACAGTGCCACCATCGGCCAGGAACTGCTCTATTATGCCGAGCCTATCCGGGAAAACGGACGGGTGATTGGTTTTATCCGCTTCGCGCTGCTATATCCTGAATTTCGAAACAGAATGGCCTATGTGACCGGTCTGATTGCCCGCATCAATTTATTTCTTATCGTAGTCGTCATCGGGGCTGTTCTGTTGTACTGGAACTGGTTAACCCGGCAGATGGAGAATCTCAGAACGCCGCTGATCGGGCAAAAGGAAGCACCGGACTATCAGATGCTCCCCGATCAGAAATATGAGGAGATGGACCGCATAAAGGCTGATATCAACGCCATCGGGGAAAAACTGCAGATTGCCCGCGAAGAACTGGTTTCCGATCAGCAGCTCCTCCTGAATATCTTTGACTCGCTGGATGAAGGTGTGGCGGCATTCGACTTTGATGGCCTCCCGCTGCTTAACAACCGATCTTTTATCGATATCCTGAAATTAAAAGATGGCGCAGACCACACCCGGCCGTTCTATGACTGGGTGCACTTCCCTCCGCTCATCCAGGACATAGAAAGCTATCTGGAAAAGCGGGAGCCCATAAAAAGACGATTGAAATATTATGGTGATTCATTTATCGAATACAAGATTCTGCCTCTGAAATTCAATCCGAGGGAGGACAGCGGCTTTTTGGTAACCCTGCGGGATGTGACACAACTGCAGCAGCTGGAAACCATACGGCAGGATTTTGTGGCCAATGTAAGCCACGAATTTAAAACGCCGCTTACCTCCATACGAGGTTATGCGGAGACGCTGCTCTCGGAAATGGCTGAAGATCGTGAACTCAGGAAAAAGTTTCTGGAAAAGATTGTGAGTCGGACCGAACACCTGGAAAATTTGGTGACCGATCTGCTTCAGCTATCCCGTATCGAAAAGAACGAGATCACTACGATTGACAGAATTAATCCAATCCCGGACATCCAGGAGGTGGCAGAGGAGTTTATGCACATTTCGCGGTCGCGCAAAATGAAATTCGATTTTGAAATCATGGATTTTGAAAAAGATATTTTTATCCGGGCAAGTGCAAATCTGCTGCATACCCTGCTGTCCAATCTGATAATGAATGCGCTTCAGTACAATCATCCGGAAGGAAGCGTCTGGCTGCGGATTAAAGTTGAGCATGAATATCTTAGAATTGAAGTTCAGGATACCGGTGTCGGTTTTACAAAAGAGCAAAGGGAGCGAATTTTCGAAAGATTTTATCGCGTGGAAGCAGCGCGGAGCAGTTATGTTCAGGGAACCGGCCTGGGGCTGTCAATCGTCAGGCACATTGTTGAATTGCTGGAAGGAAAAATTGAAGTGGAAAGCGAACCGGGGAAGGGCAGTCTTTTCCGGGTGGAATTTCCAATTATCTGATACTTTTTCGGACAATAGTCATTTCTATTCTTTCATTTCATTGTTATTATTTGTATTATAGGCTCTGTTTTGATTCATCTATAAAGGAGGCAGTGATATGACTTTACCTGAAATTCCCAGGGACAAACGCAGGGGCCTGATGATTGTTTATACCGGCAATGGAAAAGGAAAAACAACGGCTGCTTTGGGAATGGCTGTCCGGGCGGCGGGCTACAACTGGAAAATCCTGATGGTGCAGTTTATAAAAGGGGATTGGGTTTACGGAGAGCTGGAAGGCTACAAAAAGCTGGAGCCCAACCTGGAACTGGTACGAATGGGAAAAGGCTTTGTGGGCATTATGGGAGATAAAAAGCCGCGCAAAGAACACGAAGAAGCGGCCCGCAAAACCCTGGAATATATCAGGGAACAGTTGGATAAGGATTATGACCTCATCATCATGGATGAGGTGAATGTGGCGATAAAAGAAAAACTGATCACGCCGGAAGCGGTTCTGGAGGTGGTGCGCATCCGACCTTCCTACCTGCATGTGGTATTGACGGGACGGAGTGCGGCACCAGAAATAATCGAGGCCGCAGACCTGGTCACTGAGATGACCGAAATCAAACATCCTTTCCAGCAGGGAATATTGGCTCAGCCCGGCGTGGATTACTGAGATATAAAAGGGCGAAAATCAGAATCTTCTTTTATCATTGATTTACCATGTAAAATGTATTATTTTTGCCCCGGTTTTTTTAAGGTTTGTATTTAATAAGCGGGAATTTGCCCTTTTTCAATATTTGGTATGCTAAATTTAGATCATGATTACTGGATGGAACTGGCTTTTCGCGAAGCCGAAAAAGCCTACGAAAAGGGAGAGGTTCCTATTGGCGCAGTTGTGGTCTATGAAAATAAGGTTATCGGTCGCGGACATAATTTAACGGAGACGTTACAGGAACCCACGGCCCACGCGGAAATGATGGCTATTACGGCCGCAGCCGATTATCTGGGATCGAGGCGGCTCCTGGATACGGCGTTATATGTCACCCTGGAACCCTGCGCCATGTGCGCCGGCGCCATTGTCCTTGCCAGAATACCCCTGCTGGTCTATGGCGCACCTGATTCGAAAGCAGGTGCATGCGGGACGCTCTACAATATTGTGCAGGATCAGCGGCTCAATCACCATGCCGAGGTTATCAGCGGTGTTCTGGAAAGTAAATGTTCTCTGATTTTATCGGATTTTTTCCGCAAGCTGCGTGAAACCAATTAGTGATTTTCATAAATGAGTTTGTTTTAAATTTGGTCTTTTTTGTTTTAAATTTGGTCTTTAATATAGAGACGTAATATCCTCAGGAGAGGTGCCGGAGTGGTCGAACGGGCACGACTGGAAATCGTGTGTACCCTTTGGGTACCGTGGGTTCGAATCCCACCCTCTCCGCAATAAAAAAGGCAGGTATTTCAATATCTGCCTTTTTTCGTTTGTTAATGATAAAAGCTGGTCAAATTGCTGCACCAGCAGAATAAAGTTCGGAGAGTTTTAATTCTCAGAGAATAATGTCTCCCGTTTCTTCAAGTATTTTATCAAACATTTTTCCGATGGAGCGCCGGTAACGGACGAAAAAATAGGGATTTTCGCTGCTGGACCGGAAAGTGAAAATCCGGTTATAAAACAGCGGAAGATAAAAATCCACCGCCATGCTGTTAGTTTCATAATTCTCTTTTGTTTTAAGCTGCTCCCGGTGGGATTGCACAAACTGTTTGAATTCCGGGACCACCTCCTCCACAATCGCACCGGTTTCCACTTTAATTCCGTTGTAGCTGTATATGGAAGTGGCGCGCGATTTTAAGGTTTTCAGCAGGGCAAACTTCAGGGATGACAACCGCCGGGCGGTAATTCCGCGCTTCAGATTATTCTCAAAATCTACCCCAAGGTCTTCGCCCGCATATTGGGTGGACAATTCCATGGTGACCTGTTCGAAATCCTTCTTCTTGCGTTTTGCGATATGCAGTTTCTTTGCAGATTCAAAATCGAAATCAAACAGTTCGCCGGTCTGGGTGGTTACTGCCATATGGTAGAAGGGATAAATGACGGTATCGTTGGTCTGGGCCGGGCAGTAGTGCAGCGAGTAACCGGCATTGAAACTGAAACCTTCCTGGGCCATCTCTTCGGGCAGCAGAAAATAGAGCACAACCTCCTCACCGTTGACCACGATTGAATCCAGTTTGGCATCGTCGCGGTTGAAAACGCCTTCGTCTTTCAGCGTGGTGAGATATTCACCGATGGGAATGTGGGGCACTTCCATCGGCAGAAAACCGGCGATCACCTGGTTTTCTTCCCATTTCCAGGTAATTAATTTGATGGTGTGCGCATCTTCCTTTTTATAGGGGTTCTGATTCAGATTCTCCAGCATCAGGCCGCTGGGAGGAAATTTATTGATGAACGAAGCGGGCAGTTTCAACATGCGGCACACGTCCTTAAGAGCGGGATAAGTCAGGAAAAAAGGTTCCTCCCCGATGAATATGTTGAGGTAGCCGTCTTCATTTACCGTGAATTGCAACGATTTCACCTGTTCGGTGCGCACACCCGTTTCAAATTCCGCCGCGAATTGTATGGCAGAATCCGCATCGTCGAATACCCCGCCCATGGGCACCAGGGTTCTGCCGTGTCTGTAATATTCCATTCCAATGATCTCCTTTCAATCTAACTTGTCATTTATCTGAGCGGGGAAATATAATCTTTTTAAGGAAAAAATAAAGAACTATTTAAATCAGTTTTCTGTGGTCTTCTCTTGTTTATCCAAATACGCGAATGGGATATTGCCGGAGTTACCTGAATTGAAAGTCTCTTGAGACTTTGGCTTCTTTTGAAAAATATACCGGCGTTGTAATTGCCAAACAACTTCATTAAATTTTTGCTTTGGCCGCCGCAGAAAGGATCGGGCTGCGTTTTTGAACGGACTTAATTCAGAGGGGAGTCGGATAACAAGATGAAGAATATGATCAGAAAAATCAAAAAGGCATCGCGGAATTATGAGAGCCTGCTGCAGGGACTGAATATTTATGTGGACAGGGAAAAAATCGGGCTGATCCGCTATGCATTCGATAATGTTCTCCGGAACCCGACTTCCTTTGCG
Organism: Calditrichia bacterium; assembly: GCA_037381445.1. Taxonomy (GTDB): domain Bacteria; phylum Calditrichota; class Calditrichia; order RBG-13-44-9; family RBG-13-44-9; genus JARRQT01. The sequence goes on along the minus strand of JARRQT010000036.1, from coordinate 4,420 downwards.
GATTTGGGCGGCGTATGGAAAGTGGATGCCGGATATACCATCTTTACGCTGAAAAATTACCCCATTCAAAAAGCTTTCCTGGTGGATACCAATTACAATGACAAAGTGAACAGCAAGCTGAAAAAATTCAGCCAATTGGCCAAAATTGAAGGAAATTTTGCGTTGGATTCGGTCATTGACAAAATTGAGCGGGTAGATGCCGTCTATTTTTTTGACGTCTTGCTGCATCAGGTGAATCCCAACTGGGATGTGATTCTGGAAAAATATTCTGCCGTATCCGACTGCTTCGTCATTTACAACCAGCAGTTTATCGGTGCCAAAAGGACAATCCGGCTGATGGATCTGCCGCTGGATAAATACAGGGAACTGGCCCCCCGCCGCAAGGATGGATTATACGATTTTATCCATAGTCATAAAGAAGAGATCAATCCGGAGCATAACCGGCCCTGGAAGGATATTCACAATGTGTGGCAATGGGGCATTACGGATGGCGATTTGCGGGCAACCATGCGGCGGCTGGGTTACAGGGAGGTTTATTACAAAAACTGGGGCCGCTTCAGCAATTTGAAAGCCTTTGAAAATCACGCCTTTATTTTCAAGAAATAATGATATTCCCAAATAGATTTCGGGATGCGGTACTGCGTGACTCCGGGATCACCGACGTACAAGTCGTGCGAGCCCGCGGTTTCCTGTCCGACCACTACAACCCGGTAATTAGACGCCGGATTTGGCAGAACCTGAAAAATTAAACCACTATTGGGAGGTCAAAATGAAACGTTTCCTCACTGTAACGCTCTTTATTTTCATGTTTCCATTTCTTCTTCACGCCGCAGAGAAAATCACCATCAAAGATTTTATGAAATTTAAATACCCGCGAGACCTGGCGGTCAGTCCGGACGGCGGTCAGTTCGTTTTTACTATCCGCAGCGCAAACTTCGAAGACAGCCGCTGGCAGACGCAGTTATGGTATATGCCTTCGGCCAATGCAGAACCCCGGCGCCTGACCTATGACGAGGTCAGCGATTATTCACCCCGGTGGTCGCCGGACGGGAAATGGGTGACGTTTCTTTCCGGAAGGGAATATGTGAATGATAAAAATGAAAAGAAATCCGGCACACCCCAGTTGTGGGCACTGCCCATGGCCGGCGGTGAAGCCCGGCGTCTTACCGGGCTGGAAAACGGCGTGGAAGATTATCGCTGGAGTGACGATGGAAAATTTATTGTTCTGCTTTCCACCGCCGAAAAACCGGAAGACGTTCAGAAACGGGAAGAGCGGAATGAACGGTTGAAATTTGATGCGGTAGTAAAGGACAGCGTGAAGGAAAACAAGGTTTTCTGGACCCTGAATTTCAGCAATAGCAAGGTGAAACGGCTGGTGGAGCTGGATCCCGGAGTGGATCGATTCTCGCTTTCGCATGATGGTCAGTGGATCGTTTATCAAACCAATTATACCGGCTCCTACAATGATGAACAAAAATATGATTTGTGGCTGGTCAATATTTCCTCCGCCGATAAGCAGCAGTTGACCAATTTCCCCGGACCAGAAACCCAACCGAGATTCTCTCCGGATGACCGCTGGATTGCCTACATCAATCAAACCACCCCGGATGTTGAGTTTGCCGAGACCGATCTGGCGCGCATCCGCTTTTCACCGGGAGTGGCCCAGCCCGATACAGCCACGCTTACCCGCGATCTGAATCTTTCCGTGACCGATTACAAATGGAAACCGGATGGTAAATCGTTTGTGATTCAGGTTGCGGAGGGCACACTGACACCGCTGTATCAGTTCAATTACCTGGCTCAGAAAAAACGCTATGCTGTGCTGAACCCTGATGGGGGAAATGCGCTGGATATTCATCTTGCGGGCAAAAAGAATGCTCTTTTTTATCTGTGGGAAGACGGGACCCATCTGCCGGAAATTGCCTCTATTCAAAAGGGAAAACAGCTTTTGCTGTCCGATTTTTCCGCCCAATTAAAACCTTACAATTTCGGCACCCAGAAACTGTATACATGGAAGAATACCGATGGAAAGCAGATCGAGGGGATTCTATTCTTTCCGCCCGATTTCGATCCGAATAAAAAATATCCGCTGGTGCTGACGGTTCATGGCGGTCCTTACGGCAGCGGTTACAGCGATGCCTTCAGCAATGCAATCTGGTATAAAATGGGCGGACATATGGGAGGTGGGGAGTACGAGGATATCATGGCAGGAGTGGATGCCATTGTTAAAGAAGGTTATATCGATTCCACCCGCATGGGAGTCATTGGCGGCAGCTACGGAGGGTATATGACCAACTGGATCATCTCTCAGAACAACCGTTTCGCTGCGGCTGTTTCCGAATTCGGCATTTTCAGCTGGCTTACGGACTGGAGCAACTCCTGGCAGCCGGCCTTCGAAAAAATGTATTTCGGCATCTATTACTGGGAGAAGCCGATCGATATGGGAAATCACTATATTGCCTATTCGCCGGCATTTTATGTGACCAATATTCATACGCCGGTGCTTATTCTCCATGGCACCCAGGACCGCTATACTAACCTGGCCAATTCACAGGAGATGTATCAGGCTCTGAATACTCTGGGCCGTGAGGTGAAATTCGTGATATACCCGCGCGAAGGCCACGGCATCAGCCGGGAGCCGAATCACGCCTTGGATGAAGCGCGCCGTTCCAAACGCTGGTTTGATGACCATCTTAAAAAATAGATCGGTTTCTCTTCAACAGAACCCCGAAGTTTGAATCCGCGAGCGGAGTAGCGAAAAATAAAGTGCCGCTTCGCCCGTGGTCCTATTTCCGCCTGGAATATGCTTTCCTGGATATGGGTTGACAGGTATTTGTTACGTTTCATATAATATGCCAAATTCTATGACTTATGGCTGGTTTCCGCTCTGAAAATCCTTTAGCGGGTTGCAGCAAAAAGAGGCAGGCCTATTTTACTCCGAGGCGTTCGATATCCTCTGGCGAAAAGCGAATCGGAAAATTACTGGCAGAAAAAATCATCGAAAAAAACATTTCATGTTCATTTTCGAATGCTTTGTTTTTATATTCTTTTCTTTTAACTGAGGATATGAGGCAAATATATGAGTTATCATTCTATTGTATTGGTTAAGCAGGTGCCGGATACGGCGAATATTTCCGGGCAGGTGATGCGGCCGGACGGCACGGTAAACCGCGGAAAATTACCCGCTATTTTTAATCCCGAAGATAAAATTGCTCTGGAAACCGCCCTGCAGGTAAAGGACAATTACGGCGGAAAGGTGACGGTGATCAGCATGGGGCCGCCCAAAGCGTCCGAAGTCCTGCGCGAGTGCCTTTATATGGGGGCAGATGAAGCTTATTTGATTAGTGACAGAAAATTTGCGGGCGCCGATACCCTGGCAACGTCCTACGTATTAAGCGAGGCCATCCGCAAAATCGGCGATTTCGATCTGATTTTTGCCGGACGGCAGGCCATTGACGGTGACACCGCCCAGGTTGGTCCCCAAACCGCGGAAAAACTTGGCATTCCTCAAATAACCTACGCTGACAGAGTAATGGATCTGAAGAAGGATAAAATCACAATCAAAAGAAGGATTGACGGCGGTTTTGAAATTCTGGAAAGCAGACTTCCGCTGCTGGTTACCGTGATCAAGGAAGCGGCAGAACCACGCCCGTTCAAAGCAAAACGGGTAATGGCCTACAAAAATGCACGCACGCTGATGGAACTGGAAGAACTGGCAAACGCCAACTCGTTGCTCTATATCGATGATTTGAAGGTGGAGTATCAGAACCGGGGATTGTTTATCCCGACCCTGACGATGGATGAATTGAAGCTGGATGAACAGCGCATTGGTCAGAGCGGTTCTCCCACCAAAGTCTATAAAGTGGAATCGGTGGTGCTTGGCGGCGGGGAGCACGAAAAATTTGAGGCGAGCAAAGAAGGCGTCGGCAGTTTAATCGATAAATTGATGGAAGATCGGATTTTTGGATAAAGGGCAGCTATGAAAACGAATACAAAAGAAGTATGGGTCTTTATTGAACAGAAGAACGGCAAACCAGCGGATGTTAGTCTGGAACTGCTCTCCAAGGGGCGGAAACTGGCGCAGAATCTTTCCGGGGAATTGAAAGCAGTGGTTATCGGGCACAACGTGAAGCCGGTTGCGGAAGAAGCCTTTCGCTATGGCGCGGGAGAAGCGCTGGTGGTGGACCATGCGGCGCTGAAAGATTATCAGACGCTGCCGTATGGCCGGGTGATGAATGAACTGGTTACCAAATATCAACCGCGTATTGTCCTGTACGGCGCCACGTTTGTCGGAAGGGACTTGGCGCCGAGGGTGGCCTCATTCACCCGCAGCGGTCTTACCGCGGACTGTACCGATCTGCAGATTTCCGATGTAAAGTATCTTCGGAATGAATTCAAGGAACTGCTCCTGCAGATTCGG
>JARRQT010000035.1:0-23836 GCA_037381445.1 Calditrichia bacterium | reverse complement strand
ATGTGGGGGTCAATAAACTGGCCCGTCTGATCGGCCGCGTTCTGGCACAGGAGAACGTTCAGCGGCTGAAACTGGAACTGGCCCATATCTACCTGGAGCAGTTGAAGGACATTCCCGAAACGATCCGTATTTGTGAGTCTGTTATCGCCGGAAATACCGATTCCTCACTGGTGGGACAGGCCTATTTTCTGATGGGAAAAAGCTACCAGCGTCTGGCCGCATTAGAAGAATTCAGGGGAGAGAAGAATTCGTCAAATACTGCCAAAGCCGAGACAGCGCTTAAGGATGCCATGGGTTATCTCAATGCGATACCCGAAAAGGACAGTCTCTCCTATGCATTTCTGGAGGAAACCACCAGCGAACATTCTGCTGAGCAAATTCCTCTGGCTAAAAAAATAAAATTCTGGAATCATTTTGTGTCCAGTTATCCCGATTCCCGTTTGGCGGATAAGGCCCGCCTCATTTTGGCGGATCTAAATCTGCAGGCGGCAGACGCGCAAAATGCGCTGATCCAACTGAATGCGGTGAAGGGATCTGCGAATCCGGATCTGGCCGGCACGACATATTTCAAAATTGCCGACATCTATTTCCGGCAGAACGATCTGGCGAAAGCTTCCGAATATCTGAAAGATTTCCTTCTGAACATTCAGGTGCATCCGCTGCGGGCAAAAGCATTTGCCCGGCTCGCCGGGATCAGTGAAACACAGGGCGATTATAAAAGCGCCTCGCAGCTATGGGCCAGGTTGCAGGAACAATATAATTATTCCACTGCCGCCGCCGAAGCTATGGTGCGAATCCCGGAAGTCTACCTGCTGGCCGGAGATTATCAATCGGCACTGGCTTATGTCAAACCCTATGTGGGACGAAAAAATAGCGATGATCTTGTCTTAAAGAATTTGGAGATGATGCATCAGCCGACCTTCTATTTCTTTGCCGGCAAGTCGCATTATCAATTGGATCAGTTGGATGAAGCCCGTACTCTGCTGCTTGAATACCTCTATGACAGTCCCGAAAAAACATATCGGGATGAGACCTTGTTTCTGCTGGCGGACGTGGCATCGCAGAGCGGTGACAATGCCTCGGCCCTGCTGCACCTGAAACTGATTACCCGGAATGAAAATTCTCCGTTTTTCATTCAAGCCATGGCAAAAAGTGCCGATATATACTTTAACAATCAGGATTTCGATAATGCGCAGATTTCATATGAAAAACTCTCAGCAAAAACTACTGATTTACAGCAGAAAATTCATTACAGCGGCCGGGAATTGATTTGCCTCATTAACCAGGGTAAGCTTAAACTGTTTGATAAAAAGCTCCCCCTCTTCGAAAAAGAATTTAAGAAAGAGCCAAACGTGGATAACTATCTGGCCAGTTTTCAATTCGAGATCGGAAAATATGATTATCGGAATAAAAATTTTGATGCGGCCATCAAAAAGTTTGAGAGGGTGACCGGAAAGTATAAAAAAACCGATCTTGCCGATGACGCCGAATATTATCTCGGTTTGACTTACACAACGTTGAATAAGGTGGAGAAGGCGCAGGATATCCTTTCCAAATTTGTGGAAAAGTATCCCAACAGCACTTTGCTGTCGAATAATTTCATCACCCTGGGAACTCTTTTTTATCGCAGCGATAAGCGAGATCTTGCGATGGGCGCCTTCAAACGGGCGGTTGAATCCGCAAAGGACCCCGCCACCAAAAAGACTGCGCTGTCAAATCTGATTAAAGTCTATCAGGACCTTGGCCTGTGGGACGGCGTTTTGAGCCAGGCGCGGGATTACATAGCTTCTTTCCCTAATGCCGAAGATGTGATCGATAAAAAAATCCTGGTCGGGTCCGCGCTTATTAATCTGAACCGCTATTCCGAGGCGGTAGATTATCTCAAAGCCCTGAAATTTCAGGCAAACAGCGAGCAGGAGCCGGAGGTGCAGTTCTATATCGGACAGGCCTATTTTAATGCCGGTCAATATGAGAATGCCATTCGGGAATTTGTCAAAATTCCCCTTTTATCCAAACAGACCAAATTACAGTGGGAAGCAAGTGCGCTTTACTATTCCGGCCAGGCGTATGAAAAGATGGGCAAAAATGATGATGCCATCCGCATGTATCAGGAGATTGTAAACCGCCCGGGAATTATGGTGGAATTGAAGAGGGAAGCCCAGAAAAAAATTGAGCAGCTGAAAAACAGTGGTTGATTGCGCGATACATTTTCTTTTAAAGAATAAATTGCCATGAAATGGCAAAATTCTGTATATTGGATTTATTTTAATATTGAAGGAGATCGGATGAAAAGAATCATACTTCTTTCTCTGACGTTTGCTTTTTCCCTATTTCTTATTCAGTGCGGCGGAACCAGGAAACTCTCCCAGGAGGAGCTCGCCAATATGTCTCCTCAGGAGCGGGTTGCCTATCTTGAGAATTATGTTCAAAAAAATCCGAATGACATTCAGGCAAAGGAAGATTTGTATAAAGAATATCTCCGGATGGGCACCGAAGACAGGGCGCTGCCACTCATGAAATCCATTATTGAGCAGGATCCGCAGCAGACCGAAGTTCAGTTTGAATATGGAAAATTGATGATCCAGCGTGGCGAAAATATGCCGGCCTACCGGGCTTTCCTGAGTGTATTAAAATCTCCTGACGCAAATTCATATACGCCTGAGATCGGGAAATATCTGGGTGGGAATTTCGCCATTCAGCAGGTTACGGATAATGCAGCAGATGAGGCATTCCCTTGTTTTTCACCGGATGGGAAAAAGATTGCCTATCAGACCCATGAAAAGGGGAACTGGGATATTGCGGAAAGAGATTTGAGCAGCGGCGAAGTCAAATACATAACGGATTCTCCGGCGGACGAAGAATTGCCCTGTTACAGTCCGGACGGAACAAAAATTATTTATTCATCCAATGCGGATGACCGCCGTCCCATCGATGATAAATTCAAGGTCCGTGAAATCTATCAAAAGGATCTGCAGTCCGGATTTGTGCGGAACCTGACCGAGACTGTCGCCGACGACTGGCTGCCCCGCTTCAGCCATTCCGGTTCAAAAATCGTTTTTGTTTCCGAGCGCAGTGATCTGCGCAGTGTTCCCTATACGGAAAAACAGAGCGATATCTATTTGATGGACAATGACGGCGCCTTCCACATCCGCCTGACAAAGGATTCGGCAAATGACGGTGGCCCCTGTTTTGGAATGGATGACAAGAGCATTTTCTTCCACTCCAACCGCACCGGTTCTTATGATATCTACCGCATGAAAGCGGATGGAAGTAATCCCGTTATGATTTTGGGAGAACCCGGGGTCAACGAAGTTGGTCCGTTTGTATCGCCTGATTCACAATATTTTGCTTTTTTCAGCGATGCCGGTGACAATTATGACATCTATCGTGCAAAACTGAATGGCGGGGAGATAGAACGGCTGACATTTAATCCCGCCAAAGATACCGATCCGGCCTATTCTCCAGACGGTAATTTAATTGCATTCAATTCAAATCGTGGCGGCAACTATGATATCTTTTTGGTCAATCTGGAGACTGTCAGTGAGCCGACGGTCCAGGAGCTGATAGCACGTCTGGATAATTTGCTGGGCAAATAGACTATTGAAAATTTGGAACCGAGACCCCGGTCAATTTCGGCCGGGGTTTTTTGTTCCTTCATCTTGCTTTTTCCCAATTACACGCCTTTTTCCTTGCACATAAATCTATTCTTTGCTAAACTTTACAAAATCCATTCGGGAAAATCAATCCAGGAAGGACAACAGGGGAATAAAAGCCTGGGGGCTGCCATGAAGAAGGTTTATTTCCTGGTCATTCTTTTTTTAGGAACCGTGGTGAGTTTGGGATTGGGGTCTGAATTCAATATAAATGTTAAGTTTAAACAGGTTCCGACGCTTCGGCAGATTGGGGATTTGGAAAGTCAGCTTAATATCACAAAAATTTCCGGGAACATGGATTCGGAAATATTCAATTTTGCAGTTACCGAGCCGGCACAGTTTTGGAAAATTGTCCGGACGCTCAGGGAATATGATTTTGTGGACAATGTTCAACCTGTATTAAATCCGCGCGCGGAAAAGGTGAGAATCGTAAGGACGGTCCTGCAAGAGAAGGCGGGCTCCGGAGACCTGGATACACTCGCAGAAGTTCAACCATTTTATAAAGTAACTTCAATTGATTCTGTTCCGAATGAGGTTATTGTCAAGTTCAGGGAAAGCAGACCGCAAGGGGCCGTATCGGCCCTGGCACAAAAGGTGGGGATTCAGGCTATTGCTCAGATTCCCCAATTGAATATCGAAGTATACCAAATCGTATCCACCCGGACAGTCGGCGAAGTGCTGACCTCCTTGCGAGCTGACCCGAATGTGGAATATGCGGAACCAAACTATATTCTTCACGCGCTGGAAATTCCCAATGATCCGGATTTCAATAAACTTTGGGGATTGAACAACGAAGGCCAGAACGGGGGACAGTTTGATGCCGATATCGACGCCCCGGAAGCATGGGACCGGGAGAAGGGGAAGAAGGCAGTTATTGTTTCTGTCATTGACACCGGAATCGACTATACTCATCCGGACCTGATTGGGAATATGTGGGTCAACCAGGGTGAAATCCCAAACAACGGCCAGGATGATGACCTGAACGGATTTATCGACGATTACCTGGGATGGGATTTCGTCAATAATGATTCCGATCCCATGGATGATAACAGGCATGGTACCCATTGTGCCGGCACCATCGGGGCGCTGGGGAATAATGGCATCGGAGTTGTTGGAGTGAACTGGGTGGTCACCTTAATGCCCCTCAAGTTCTTGAACTCCGGCGGTTCGGGCTCCACTTCCAATGCAATCAAAGCAATTATTTATGCAGCAGATAACGGAGCCAATATCATGAGCAACAGCTGGGGAGGGGGCGGCAGTTCGCAGGCCCTCAAGGAAGCGATTGAGTATGCCAATGATAAAGGAGCGCTTTTTATCGCGGCGGCCGGCAATGAATCCTCGGATAATGATAATAGTCCCAGTTACCCCTCGAACTATGATGTGGAAAATGTGATCGCCGTGGCAGCAACCGACAATCGGGATGAATTGGCGAATTTTTCCAATTATGGCGCCACCACCGTTGATTTATCCGCACCGGGAGTCAATATATACAGCACCGTGCCCGGCGGCTACCAATATTTGAGCGGTACTTCCATGGCGACGCCCCATGTTGCGGGAGCGGCAGCACTGGTCTGGGCCGGATTCTTGCCCGATGTCAATCAAGCTATTGTCAAATACCGCCTCTTTGGCGCGGTTGATTATGTGCGAAATTTGGAGAACAAAGTGCTTCTGGACGGGCGTCTGAACGTAAACAATTCTCTTTCTGATAATCCTCTGATTGCTGTCATTGAAAAACCTTTCGATACCAGTGATGAAACAGGCCCTTATCCGGTAGAGGCTTCAATAGTCGATAACGATACCATTACCGTGGGAAAACTTTTCTACCGGATTTCGGGCACTACAAATTCCCGCGATACGCTGACACTCACCACGGATAAACCGTATGTTTATAAGACGAACATTCCCGGCGCTAAAAAGGGCAGTTCGGTGGAATATAAAATCTTTGCCCGGGACACCGACGGCAATTACGCCGAGTCGCGTTTCTATACCTTCCGGGTCGATGGTACCACAAATGGCGGCGGTTGCTGCGGTTCAGCGGCTGCTACCATCCAAACCGGAGAACCGGTGGCTTCCGCCTCGCTCACCTTCCTGCTGAATATCCTGTTGATTTTCGGCCCGTTGACCGTATTAAAATTTAAATTGAAAAGAAAATAGACAACAGAAGAATTGAAAGCCTTTTTAAAGTTTTCCTATTATAATCATCATAGGAATGCCCGGGATTATATCAGGAACGGAATTGGAGTGCAGATTTGCCGGTCGATTAACCGGGATGTCAATTTTGATGTACTGGCACGTAGCAGGCTTTGTGACGATTCGGGCCTGTTTGCTTTTCAGGACGTCCCGCTTCAGCGGGAAAGCGATATATTCTTCAGGGTCGGTTTTCTGAAGCGCAATCTGGATCTGAGGGACGGCCTTCTTTATTCGCCGGATGAGAATCATAAAATCCCTGCCCGGTTCGCTCGATATCCGGTGCCGCTTATCACCTGGAGCAGCCTGGAGACGAAAGCGGACCACGGCGAGGCCGGTTTTTTTCATGGAATCCGCAATCAATCGCTGGGTTCCGAAGCTGCTCCGCTGACCTTCCTCATACTGTTCAGGCCCCTTTTTATTTTTGGTCATCGCGGTGCGCCGCATGAATTCCCCGAGAATAGTGCGGACAGCTTTTCACGGGCGATTGAGCTGGGAGCGAATGCGCTGGAAATGGACCTGTGTATGTCCGCGGACCATGAAATTGTCGTTCTGCATGATCCCGATCCGTTTGTTACGCCCATGCGTAACCTGGCTGAGCGGCTGCCGTACCCGCTGGTTTCTCCCGAAATTGAATTTGCAGACGGTGTTCACCAGTGGCGGTCGATAGTCGATGAAGTCCAAGGTACATATTCAAACTGGAAGCTTTTGGATGCCCGGCAGCAACTCAACGCGCTAAAACTCGTTTTTCCGGAAGTGCAACGGCTTTTTGCCTACCGTCATCCGCGGAAGCGCTTTGTGCATCCCCCGCTGCTGAAAGAAATCCTGAATAATCTGGAGATCCATAGCAATTCGCATATCCTGTTTTTTCTCGATCTTAAAATTGAGGAAAATTTGTTGCTGGAGGAAACCGGTGCGCTGTCTGTCTTTGCCGGAAAATTATATGAAATCCTGAAAAATCCGGACGCTCCCGGGTGGGAATTTATTCTGGGATGTCCCCATAAAACTGCCGTCAAACAGATCGCGGAAAATTTTCAGCAGTGGGGGCAGCTCACCAATTGCGAGTTTAATCCGGAGGGACAAATCCGCTGTGTTATTTACTGGACGGTGGACAATCCTCAGGATATGTATGAGATCATTCAGGAAGGCATCGACGGCATTCTGACCAACAAACCGGAAGTCGCCATGGATGTACTGCGCCGGTTGAAAGTTCAAATATAGGAAAATTGGAAAAGCTGTATAAATTCAGGGAAAGTTTAAAGATGTGAAAGCGATCATTTATGTGAATATAAAATAATTACTTAATTGTCTCGGCGTTAAATATTTTCAGCCATTGCCGGCGAAGCAATCCCATGCGGACCACATCATAAAATCTTTCATTTTTGCATGCTTCCTGAAAAAAGACGCCTTCCAGTTCAAATCCGAATTTGCTGTTGATATTGATGTTTCGGATGTTTGTATCCATGGAATGAATATAAACTTTGTTGAATTCTCGAATCATAAATGAATGATACAGGAAAAGGAAGGTGGCCCGCTTGCCGATTCCCTTGCCGCTAAAACCGGGCGCGCCGACAAATTTCTTCATTTCCAGTTTTTTACATGGTTCATCGATATTTTCAGCGCCGATAATTCCCACAAACTCATTCTCAAAATGGATCTCAAAATAGGCCCGCAATGGGTCCCCGAAAAAATAGGTATCCAGCGCAGATTGCGATTTGGGTAAGAAATCTATAAATGTGTGCGTTATTTCATTATTCCGCAGCCACCGCACAATCTGCGGTATGCCCTCGGGCGTCAGGGGAGAAACTGATACCTTCTCAATGGTTAGTGTGTTAGTAGTGTCCCAAAAATCTTTTACGGATTTCAGCGTGAAGAGGTGGTGATAAAAACCGTTTTCATTGTTTGATTTCTTTTCTTTTTTTGTCACATGATCGAGCAGATTCATGGAAACTGTCACGATATCGCTGCTATCGATGCCGTAATTCACCAGCTCTTTGAAGAAGCTTTTCGTCACCAGTTTAAGCAACTGGTCCTGGCGGTTTTTTAAAATAACGTCAAATTCTTTCTTGTTCATAATCTTTACTCGTTTTTGAAAGTATAACACAATGCGAAATTCCGGAAAAACGGAAGAATCGAGACTTTCACAGATTACCGTTTAGTTTAACAGTTTTTTCGATAAAATTCAAAGTTTTTCTGAGAATTGAGGAAATTTCTTAAAAAAAGTGCGAACATTGGCGAGGTTCGTTTTCAGCTTGACTTGTTTTGACTTCTTATTTGTTCTAAATTTGCACGATGATTTCTGAGGAATTCTATGAAGAAATTTAATCTGATTTCCAAATATAAACCGACCGGCGACCAGCCGGAGGCCATCAAACAGCTTACCGAGGGAATTCTGGAGAAAAGGAAATTCCAGACACTGCTGGGAGTGACCGGCAGCGGAAAAACCTTTACCATGGCCAATGTAATACAGAATGTGGGCAAACCCACCCTGGTAATCTCTCACAATAAAACACTGGCTGCCCAATTGTACGGGGAATTCAAGCAGTTTTTTCCGGAAAATGCGGTGGAATATTTTATTAGCTATTTTGATTACTATCAGCCGGAAGCCTACATCCCGCAGAGCGATATGTATATCGAAAAGGACAGTTCGGTAAATGAAGAGATCGAGCGGCTGCGGCTAAAAGCGACTGCTTCGGTTATGTCCCGCCGGGATGTGATTATTGTGGCCAGTGTCTCCTGCATTTATGGGATCGGCTCGCCGGAAGACTATAAAGAAATGGTTGCGCTTGTTAAAAAAGGTGAACGGCTCAACCGCTATGAACTCTTCGGAAAACTGATTGACATCCACTACCTGCGAAATGACATCAGCCGGGAGCGGGGGACTTTTCGCGTTCGCGGCGATGTTATCGAAATTTATCCGGCGTATGAAAAATATGCGGTGCGAGTAGATACCTTCGGAGATGAAGTGGAAGAAATCGTTTATATCGACGCAACGACCGGCGAGATACTGGATGAAGTGGACCAGGTCGCTATTTATCCCGCCAGCCATCATGTGACGACCGAGCAGAAAATGAAAAGGGCAATGGTGTCCATTCGGGAAGAACTGAAGGTTACCCTCGATGACTTGCGGAAAAAAGGGAAGCTGCTGGAGGCCCAGCGCCTGGAGCAGCGGACCAATTTCGATCTGGAGATGATGCAGGAGATCGGCTACTGCAACGGCATCGAGAATTATTCCCGGCATATTTCGGGACGTGGGCCAGGAGAACCGCCCTATACTTTGATTGACTTTTTCCCGGATGATTTTCTGTGCATCATCGACGAATCGCACCAGACCATCCCGCAACTGCATTCCATGTATAATGGGGATCACTCCCGCAAGAAGACGCTGGTGGAATACGGTTTTCGCCTGCCAAGTGCACTGGATAACCGTCCGCTGAAATTCGATGAATTCATGGGAAAAATGAATCAGGCAATTTTCGTTTCAGCCACACCTTCTGAATTTGAGATAGAGCAGAGCGGCGGCCTGGTTGTGGAACAGGTGATCCGTCCGACCGGGCTGATGGACCCGGAAATCGAAGTGCGTTCTACGAAGGGTCAGATCGATGATCTGCTGGAAGAGATTCGCGTCCGGGTGAAGAAAAATGAACGGGTGCTGGCGCTGACCCTTACCAAACGGATGGCGGAAGATCTGACGGATTATCTGCAGAATCTGAATATCCGGGCCAAATACCTGCACTCCGAAATCGATTCTCTGGAGCGGGTAGACATTCTGCGTGATTTACGCTTGTCGGAATTCGACGTTCTGATCGGGATTAATTTGCTTCGGGAAGGCCTGGATATTCCGGAGGTTTCGCTGGTGGCCATTCTGGACGCGGACAAGGAAGGATTCCTGCGCTCCGGCGTTTCCCTGCTGCAGATCGCGGGGCGCGCCGCCAGGAATGCAGCCGGCAAAGTTATCTTCTATGCCGACCACATCACACAATCCATGCAGAATACAATGGACGAGACATCGCGCCGCCGGGAAATCCAGCAGAAATATAATGAAGAACATGGCATTACTCCCCAGACCATCTACAAAACTTTGGATGAGATCATGCAGACCACTTCCGTGGCAGATGTGCGGGGGCGCTACAAGGTTAAAAAACAGGTCCGTGAGTTCGATTACATGGACCGGCTGACCGGTCAGGAACTCATCGGGCAATTGGAAAAGGAAATGAAGAAAGCCGCCGAAAATCTGGAGTTCGAAAAAGCGGCCCAATTGCGGGACGAAATCAAGCAGCTGAAAGGGAAAATTACTTAATGCGTGTTGCGGGCTTAAAACCCTTATTCATAAATGTTTTTGTGTTTTATTTGCTGTCCACGGCCGTCTTGGCCCAATCGAATACAGACCGGCTCTATCAGTTGATTGACGCCGGGAAACAGGAAATCTACAATTTTCAGTTGGACAGCGCCCTCACAATATTCCGGGAAATCCAGCATGAATTTCCCGAATATCCGCACGGCTATTTTTATGAAGCGTATATCACCGCCATATATTTTTCGCAGGACCGGGCCAATCCGGCGCTGGATTCTTTATTGAATGAAACGGTGAAAAGAGCTGCTGAAAAGGGTGAGGAGTATAAAAAGCGTACCGATAACAGCGCCGATGCCCTCTATTATCTGGGTGCCTCTTATGGTGTTCTGGGTATTTATCACGTCCTGAACCGGAATTATCTGAAGGGATATATCTACGGAAAACGGGGTAAAGACTATCTTGAGAAGGTGGTTGAAACGGACTCAACTTATTACGATGCTTATGTCGGTTTGGGTGTTTTCCATTATTATGTGGATTTGCTGCCCGGCATTGTCAAATTTTTTGCCAAGATTCTCGGATTCCAGGGAGACCGGGAGAAGGGAATAAGGGAAATGCTTCTGACGGCAAACAGAGGCCGTTTTTTCAAAGTTGAGGCCCGTTTTGTCTATGCGACCTTCCGCTATTTTCTGGAGGGTGATGAGCGGAATTCCCTGCAGACGTTCTTTAAATTGCACCGGGATTATCCGGACAATCCGGCATTGACCCTGCTTCTGGGCTATCATTACCGTCGTAATGGCAATATCCTGGAGGCGCTTCGCTACTTTAACGCTGTGCCGGGAAAATATTCCCTGACCCTGCCGCAGATTTCCATCATGAAATTTTACAATCTGGGGGTCTGTTACTTCCGCCTCAACAATTTCCCGGAATCGGAAAAATATTTCAATCTGCTCATGGATACTTCCCTGCGAAAATCCCGCTATTATGTGGCGGCACTTGCCTTTTACAAAGGTTTGCTGTCGGACATGAAAGGAGAACACAATGCGGCGGACCGCTATTATAATATGGTTGTCGATAACCGCGAAACCCAATATTGGTACAACACTTCACGAATATATGTGAAATATGATTTTGATTCGCTGATGCGTCATTATGTTATTGCGGAGAATGACATCTTCACGCTTAACATACCTGCTGCTGAAAAAGAAATCGGGAATTTGCGGAATATTCTGGAAACCAATTCCGGAGCTGCCCATAATCCATACCTGATTTATCTGGTTCAGGACCTTCAGGGGATTCTTTATCTTCAGAAGGGCGAAGTCAGAGAATCGCTGGAAATTTATGAGAACCTGATGGCCAATATCGGCAAAATAAACGATGATTTTCAGCGCGCCTGGGTTTATATCCACTATGCCCGGGTTCTGCGCGAAACGGAGGAGTTTCAAAAAGCCAATGAGGCGCTCGAAAAAGCTTCCTCCTGCGATGATGAATACACAAAAATAATTCTGGAACGGGAAAAGTATATTGTAAACCACCGGAAAAAACAATCCAAAACATAGAGGAGAATTGGTATGGAAGTTCTGGTTTTAGGAAGCGGCGGACGCGAACATGCTATTGTGTGGAAACTCAAACAATCCTCCAAAGTGGACAAGATTTATTGTATTCCGGGCAATGCCGGGATCGAGCAAATTGCGGAATGCACCGAAATACCGCTGGATAAATTCGAGGAGATCGACGCCTATATCGAAAAACAGAATATTGATTTTACAGTGGTTGGTCCGGAGCAGCCACTGGTGGATGGCATCGTGGATTTTCTGGAAGCCCGCGGACGTGCTGTATTTGGTCCCGGCCAGAAAGGGGCCCAAATTGAGGGCAGTAAAATTTTCGCTAAAAATCTGATGCAGAAATACGGAATCCCTACCGCGACCTATGCCGATTTTACAAGCTTCGAAAAAGCAGTAACCTATATAAATAGTCTGGAGGACGGGAAAATTGTGGTAAAAGCCGACGGCCTGGCAGCCGGGAAAGGGGTTGCGATCTGCGAAAATAAAGATGAAGCAAAAGAGATGCTGGAGCAGATGATGGTGGAGAAGGTGTTTTCCGAAGCCGGCAATCGTGTGGTCATCGAGGAATATTTGCAGGGGCAGGAAGCCAGTCTGCTCGTTATCACCGACGGCGAGGATTATGCCGTGCTCTCGCCCGCGCAGGATTTCAAAAGAGCGCTGGACGGGGACCTCGGAAGAAATACCGGCGGAATGGGAAGCTACGCGCCGACCCCGGTGCTGACGAAAACCATGTATGAACGGGCCATAACCGAAATCATTGAGCCGGTACTGAAAGGACTCAAATTTGAAGGGATTACCTATAAAGGTGTTCTATACTGCGGTCTGATGATCACCAATAAAGGTCCGAAGGTGGTGGAGTTCAACTGTCGCTTTGGGGACCCCGAAACCCAGGTTGTCCTGCCGCTCCTGGATACGGATCTGATGGAGCTTTTGCTTGCTGCCGTGCAGCAGAAGCTAGGCCGACAGACAGTGAAATTTAGAAAAGAATATGCGGTCTGCGTCATTGCGGCTTCGGGGGGATATCCCGGCGCGTATCAGAAAGGGAAAGGGATTACCGGTCTGAATGAAGTGGAAGAGGATGTTGTGGTCTTCCACGCAGGAACCCGGAGGATGGACCATCATGTTGTCACGAACGGCGGAAGGGTTTTGGGCGTGGTTGCTTTGCATCATGAACTGAAAAGCGCCGTGGACAAGGTATACCGGAACATCAAAAAAATACGCTTCGAAGGGATGCATTACCGCACAGATATTGCCGAGCGCGGCTGGAAGATGATTTCCTGACTCTATATATTTATTTTAGCTGTTTCTCATAAGCGAAATCCGTCACTTGAATAAGGAATTGGCAGGCTATATTTTGCTGTGTAAAAAGTCGTATGAATGACAAGGAAAAAAGAGGATTGAAGAATGAAAATACTGATTACTGGCGGTGCGGGATTTATCGGTTCAAATGTTGCCGATCGTTATCTGGAATTGGGGCATGAAGTGGTCATTGTAGATAACCTGATTACGGGACAGCGGGAGAATATTCCCTCCGCTGCAAAATTTTATGAGGCGGATATCAGGGATAAAGGGCTTGCAGCCATTTTTGAAAAGGAGCGGCCAAACATCGTGAATCACCATGCCGCGCAGATGGATGTTCGCAAATCCGTTGCGGATCCGGTTTATGATGCGAACGTCAATGTTATCGGCGGCTTAAACCTGCTGCAGAATTGTATAAAATATGATGTTAAAAAGTTTATTTTCGCATCCACCGGCGGTGCGATATACGGTGAACAGGATTATTTTCCGGCGGATGAAGCACATCCCCTGCGTCCTTTGTCGCCTTACGGAATCACAAAACTAACCACCGAAAAATACCTCTACTTTTATAATCAGACCTACGGGTTTAATTACACGATTTTAAGATATGCCAATATTTACGGACCCCGGCAGAATCCTCACGGAGAAGCCGGCGTTGTGGCAATATTCTCGGAAAGGATTCTGGAAGGTCAGCAGACCGTTATCAACGGCGATGGATTGCAGACCCGCGATTATGTTTTTGTGGGTGATGTGGTAAAGGCCAATGAACTGGCACTGGATTCCGGCACAAACAAGATCTATAATATCGGCACCGGCGTTGAGACAGATGTGAATGAATTGTTCAGGACCATTGTGAAATATACGGGCAAAGATCTGCCGGAAAAGCATGGGCCAGCCAAACCGGGCGAACAAAAACGCAGTGTTTTGACCAGCGACCTGATTTACAGCGAGCTGGGCTGGAAACCGGGCGTAACCCTTGACGAAGGACTCAAACAAACGGTGGAGTTCTTCAAAAATAAACACGCTGTGGCCTGAGCTCAGCGGGGGATCAACCGCCTCACATTCTGTGAAGAAATCTGAATTTTTGATCGCCATTCTGCCAGCTCTTTAGCAAAGATCGTGGCAGCGGAGAAAGGAATTTTATTCCGGCAATCGATGGATTTTTACAACGGATTATTATTTCGGAACGGCTTTGTATTTGTATCTCTTTGCTTCAGCAGGGGCTTATAACAAATTTGTTGTATCTGAAAGGGCATATTGCTAATTTAAAATAAAAACGGTGATGTGATGAAGTTTTCGACTTTTAATGCCGAAATAGGTCCCAAGAACAGCATCGAAATACCTGCAGAAGTCCGCGAAAAGCTTGATTTGAGGCCCGGTGACAAGCTGGAAGTCACCGTGAAAAAAATCAAAACCCGGCGGCTGGAGATTCTCATCAGCGAAAATCCGCTCTATAAACTGATGAAGTTTGAAAACGAATAGGAGAGCAGAAGATGAAAATTTTCGTTGATGAAGTCGCATGGTATGCCATAGCGGGCAGTGATGATCCGCTGCACCAAATAATGAAGGAGCAGATGCAGAGTTTTTTGGATGACGGACACGGATTTTATACAACCAATATTATCGTGGGAAATGTGATTTCCCGGCTGAAACTGAAGCATGGGGCAGTCCGCGCCAACCGCTTTTATGATATTATTGAGGAGGCCTGGTCCGGGGCCCATCTGCACATTTTATGGATCGGCCGTCGTACCCAGCGGGATGCTATCAAGCTTTTTAAAAAATTCCCCGATTCTCAGTTAACGCTGTTCGACTGCGCAAATGTGGTGCTGATGAACCGCCGAAATATTCGTTTTATCATGACTTCTAATATGGCTTACAGCAAAATGGGATTCAAAATTGTTCCGGAAAGTATAGGTTAGGGAGATGTCGATTACGCAACAACTGTTATTAAATCCTCAGGCAAAGATTATCGGATTTACCGGAGGAAAAGGACGCAATTACCTTGTGAATGAATTCGCTGAAGAATTTGGCCGAAGCGGCAAAAAAGTTGTTATTGGCCAATTGGGAAAGGATTTGCTGCCCACCTCGGGCCAGATTGTGTACAGTGAAAACGATGAAGAGCTTCTTCAAAAAATTGAAAAAGAACTGGAAAAAACTCCTGTCGTCTATGCCGGTCGGGGCGTCAAAGATCATTTCGTCTCCGGCATAACGGCTCAAATTGCTTCAAAAATCATCAATTTGGGGAAGGTCGATTACCTGCTGCTGGTGGTGGGCTCGCCGGAAAAAGTGAGTGTATTTTCCCACAAACACATCGCCAGACTTGCCAAAATGGATTTTTTGGATCAGTTGATATACTGTTTTCAGATCGATTATATTGACCGGGAACTGGACCGAGAAGTTGCGGAAAATCCGGAAGAGTTCCTGAAAAGTTTCCCTGATTTCGCATCCTCCCGCGTTTTTGATCAGCGGCTCATCGTCCGGTATTTGATTGACGCTGAGCAGGGCGCATTATCGCTTTTCACGCAGCAGTGGCCGGGGATACTGGTTTTCACGGACGTGAACAATCCGCTTCTGGAAAACCGGTCCATTAATCTGGCACGCGACCTTTTTTTACACAAAATTGAAAACATATATTTTGCCAATTTAAGAAATAATCTGATAAAAAAGGTATCTGTTAGATGAGTAAAAAGGCTCCGGCATTGGTTCTGGGTGGAGGGGAGCTTGGTTCTGCAATCGCATATTATTTGAGGAAATCATTTATTCCGGTAGCGATAGCTTTAGAGCCGCAGGAATTGTATCTGCGGCGTTCTATTTGCTTTGCGGAAGCCGCATTCACCGGCCGGAAGCAGATTGATGATATCCGGGGGTTATTGATAACGGAAGAGGATTTAGATAGAGCCCCTTCCAGGAATTTTGATGCCCGCTGGCGGGAGGCCGTTTCATTTCATATTCAAAACAGGGATATTCCGATTTTTTTGACCGGCGAGCTGCCTTCTTTTCTCGAAATTTTGCAGCCTGCCGTTTTCATCAGGACACTGCCGGGAGCCGGGAGTGGAATTTCTCTGGAAAGCGCAGATTTCGTCATCGGACTTCATCCTAACCATATTGCAGGAACCGATTGCCATGTGGCGGTCGATGCCGGTCTTAGCTACCGGACCGGCGATGTCTATCTATCAAAACCGCAGTTCGGACCGGATTTTGACATTCACCTCTTCAAAAAGCCGTTCAATGAAGTGCTTTCTCCCCTGGACGGCCTGTTTGTCTCTTCCCGCGATATCGGACAGCAGATACAGCATCATGACAGCCTGGGCAGTGTGGAGGGGATTGAAATCCGTTCGCCCTATACCGGGCAGTTATGGGGAATTTTCCACAGCGGCCGCCTGGTGTCAGCGAGGCAGCCCCTGGCATTGATTTACGAAGGTCCGCCAAATGAAGGTTACGCGCATTTCGGATTCTGGCACAAATGTGTGGCAGGAGCGGTTCTGGCGGAAGTGGAACGCTTCTCCAAAAGCTTTTGATATTTTGTGAAATATCAAATAAAATTTTATGCCTGCGTTTTAATAATCAATCCTCTAAAGTATTGATTTCAATACGCATTCCCGATAAAGAACCGAAATTCCAAACACAAAACAGCGAAGGGACAACATGGATGGTTTTCTAAAATCCTTTGAAATCCTGGTGAAAGAATTGAGTGCCTGGATATGGGGGCTGCCGTTGATGATTTTGCTGGTGGGAACCGGTTTATTGATCACGATCATTCTTCGCGGGCTGCAGTTCAGAAAGTTATTTCATGCCCTGTATCTGGCCCTGATCAAGCGCAAGGAGGAAGGGGATGAGCCCGGTGACATCTCCCATTTCCAGGCGCTGATGACCGCTTTATCGGCCACGGTGGGTACGGGAAACATTGCCGGCGTAGCGACTGCCATCGCTGCCGGAGGGCCGGGAGCCCTGTTCTGGATGTGGATTACCGGTCTGGTGGGAATGGCCACAAAATATGCCGAAGCCGTCCTCGCCGTAAAATTCCGGATCAAGGACAAATACGGGACCATGAGTGGTGGTCCCATGTACTATATTTCCAACGGATTGGGCTGGCGGTGGATGGGAGCGCTTTTCGCAATTTTTGCTTCTGTGGCGGCATTCGGAATCGGGAATATGGTGCAGTCCAATTCCGTTGCCGATGCGGTGCAGGCGACTTTTCATATTCCCCTCTACGTCACGGGCCTGGTTTTGATGGTCGCCACCGGTCTGGTGATTCTGGGAGGAATTAAAAGCATCGGGCGGGTAACGGGGATACTGGTTCCGGTGATGATTGTTTTTTACATGGCGGGCGCTTTGCTTATCATCATTCTTAAAATAAATCTGCTGCCTGAGGCATTTGAATTGATATTTAAAGAGGCCTTTACACCCACCGCCGCTACCGGCGGATTTCTGGGAGCAACGGTGATGCTGACCATTCGAATGGGGGTGGCCCGCGGCGTGTTTTCCAATGAATCCGGTTTGGGAAGTGCGCCGATTGCTGCGGCTGCAGCGGTGACAAAACATCCCGTGACCCAGGCGCTGGTTTCCATGACTCAGACCTTCATCGATACCATCATTGTGTGCTCGATGACCGGGCTGGTGCTGATTCTCACCGGCACCTGGGACAGCGGAAAAAACGGCGCCGAGCTGACATCCTTCGCTTTTTCCCATGGCCTGCCGGGTCAGTGGGGCAATATTATCGTGGCCGTAGGCCTGATTTTGTTTGCCTATTCAACAATTTTAGGCTGGAGTTATTACGGGGAGAAATCCATAGAATATCTTTTGGGAGAAGCCGCGGTCAGGCCATACCGGGCTATTTTTGTGATATTCGTGGGGGTTGGGGCCATTCTGAAACTGGATCTGGTATGGGCGCTGGCCGATGTCTTCAACGGCTTGATGGCATTCCCCAACCTGGTTGGTCTGCTGGCCCTGACGCCGGTTATCGTCAGCGAAACCAAAAGCTATTTTGATGGAAAATATTAATTCTTATGGAATGAAGAAGAGACCTTCTAACGCAAAAGGTCTCCTCTGTTAATTCCGAAATATGTTCAGAGATAGTCTCCATCCCTCTTAAATAAATCAGGCTTCTTCCACAGCTTCCGAGATTTGATCGCCTTTCTGCCAGCCGAGTTTTTCCAACGTCACAGCGACGACATCGCTCAGCATATAATACAGGACCGGAACGATAATCAGCGTCAAGGCCGTGGAAAACAGCAGCCCGAAGATAACTGCTACGCCCATATTGCTCCACCACTGTGAGCTTTCTGCGCCAAATTCAATGAAATTCGACAGGTTGCCTTTGAATAAACCGATAAAATCGATATTGATACCGGTGGTGAGCGGAATCAGACCTAAGATAGTCGTCACCGCCGTTAAAACGACCGGACGGAGGCGGGTTTTCCCTCCCTGAATAATTGCTTCCAGTTTATCCATTCCCTGCTTGCGGAGCTGCTGAATGTAATCGATGAGCACGATGGCATTGTTCACCACTACGCCGGCCAGCGAAATGATGCCGATCCCGGTCATGATGATGCCGAAGGGTCTGAAGGTCACCAGCAGTCCGAAGAATACCCCAAAAAAGGAGAGCAGCACGGAGATCATTATCACAAAGGGGAGGGTAACGGAATTGAACTGGGTTACCAGCACAAAAAAGATGAGCAGCAATGCAATCATAAATGCCCTGCTCAGGAAGTCGGAAGCGGCTTGTTGTTCCGTATCCTGCCCGGCATACAGGAGGGAATAGCCTTCCGGCGTCTGAAAACCGGCAAGCCGCTGTTTTACATCCGCCAGTACCTCTGCGGAACTCCTGCCGAAGGCGTCGGCAGTGATGATAACCACACGATCACCATCCACATGATTGATGCTGCTGAGCCCGGAGGAAAAATCCACGGTTGCGATATTGGCCAGCGGAATGTGTTTACCTTCATGAAAGATTGTCAGGTTCAGAAGATCGGTGTAGCTTCGGCGGAAATCCTGACTGAATCTGACGGTGATATCGTATTCGTCCTGCCCAACCCTGTATTCCGATGCCGCGGTTCCGTTAACGGCTGTCCGGATGGTGCCGGCAATCTGCGCAGTGTTCAATCCCAGCAGCGCCGCTTTCTCGCGATCGATTCTGATGCGCAGTTCAGGTCTGCCTTTTTCATAATTATCACGCAGTTCCGTCAGTCCGGGAACATCTTTTATTCTTCTCTGAATTTGATTGGAAAGATTTTCCAGAACACCGAAATCCTCTCCTTTGACCTGAATTTCCACCGCACTTCCGGTTGGCGGACCGGACTGAGGCTTGGAAACATCCACCCGGGCGCCGGCAATTCCCTGGACGTTATTTTTTACCTCTTCCAGGGTTTTCAGAGAATTTTGTGAACGGTCGGGACGTTCCAGAAAATCGAGTGTTACCTGTGATTTGTTCGGAACGCCGCCCCCCATGCCGAAATCGAAATCAGTAGAGACATTTCCCACTTCAGTAACAAAGTGTTCCATATCCGGTGTGTTTTCAATCCGCTTCTCGATCTCCTTCACAATGTCGTCCGAAGATTCCAGGCGGGTTCCCACCGGCGCCTCTATTTTGATCCATGCCTGGCTGGGTTCCATATCCGGGAAAAATTCCACACCATGATTAAACATACCATAGAAGATGAACATACCAATATATCCTGCAAAAGTGAGCGCAAGGGTGATCTTGCGGTGGCTGATGGCCCATCTCAGTGATGATTCATAATGGACAATAAGGTAGCGCAGTAGCCGGTCTCCCGGCAGGCGGCTCATTTTTTCATCCAGCCGCAGAAATGAGGATGCAATTACCGGATTGAACACAAAAGCCACGAAAAGAGAAGCGGTCAGCGTGATAATAAGCGTGATGGGCAGGTATTTCATAAATTCCCCGACAATTCCCGGCCACAGGACCAGCGGAGAAAAGGCGAACAGGGTTGTCAAAGTCGAGGTGGCTACAGCAATTCCCACTTCGCCGGAGGCTTCTTTTGCTGCCTGGAACAGTGGTTTGCCTTCCTCGTGATGACGGTATATGTTCTCGATAATGACAATTGCATTATCCACCAGCATTCCCAGCGCAAGGATAAGGCTAAACAGAACAATCATATTGAGCGTGTAGCCCATAAAACTGAGTACGATGAAGGAGAGCAGCATGGAGAGGGGAATGGCGATACCCACCAAAAAACCGTTGCGGGCGCCCATGAAAAAGTACAGAACCGCAATCACCAGCAGCAGTCCTGCGATGATGTTGTTTTCCAGATCGTTCACCATGGAACGGATTTCCTTCGACTGATCCCCTAAAATGATGTAGTCTGTCCTGGCAGGGAATTTTGCTTTCTCCTTCTCAAGAATATTTTTAATATCATCTGAAATCCGGATGATATTTTCGCCGCTTCTTTTTTGGATCGAAAGCGTGACGCTGGACTGTTTGTCGAGTCGCGAGTAACTGGTCTGCTCCTTGTAGCCAAACTGAACATCCGCCAGGTCGTGCACATAAATGGGATAGCCATTGATGGTTTTAACGACCACATTTTTCAGCTCTTCAATATTATCAAATTCACCGGGAACGCGGACCGTATATTTCAAGTTACCGCTTTCCACCGCGCCGCCCGGTATGGTGGTATTTTCCTGCTGGATGGCCGAAATGACATCACTCGTCCCCAGATTATAATATCTCAGGCGCGCAGGATTCAGGTTGACCTTGACCTCCCTCTCCAGTCCTCCGGATATTTTCACATCCAGCACACCGGGAACCTGCTCAAATTCATCCTGCAAATCCTCCGCAATTTTCTTGAGTCGGACCAGGGAATGCTGCCCCACAATGCTGACCAGCATGATGGGGATATTCTCGAAATTGATTTCCTGCACAAATGGCTCTTCCACATCATCCGGCAAATCAGGTTTTGCCTGGTCAACTTTCTCGCGCACCTTCCGGACTGCTTCATCAATATCCATATCCGATTCGAATTCCACCGTGACATTTGTGTAGCCTTCAGAACTCAGTGAGGTCATTTTCTTGATCTTGGAAATTTCTTTTAGTTTATTCTCAATCGGCTGAGCCACCAACGTTTCCATGTCGGAAGGGGAGACCCCGATATACGGAACAGCCACAATTACCACCGGCTGTTTAATCTGCGGGAAGGATTCTACGGGAAGATTGCGGTATGAGACCAATCCTGCGATGATTACGATGACCAGCAAAACAAAAACACTTGCTTTATGGTAAAGCGACCAATCACTTATTTTCATGGCACCCTCAATTCAATTAATGATGTTTGAATATCACTTCGGAAATTGATCCAGCCAGTCAAAACTATTAAAAAAACGTTTCTGGAATGCGCCTTCTTTCAGTTTCAATTATTTTTAACCAAGAGAGAATCGCCCTCTGTCAATTCCTGCTGTCCCACAACCACCAGTTCCCGTTCAGATTCCAGCCCCGTTACCAAAACACTGTCTCCGTAAACAGCCAGCAGTTCAACCGGAACTTTCTCGGCGAGATTATTATTGTTCACAAAAACATAACGCCCCGTCTCCGATTCAATAATTGCATCGAGGGGGATGACAATCTGGTCTTTATACGACCGTCTGAGCAATTTTATATTGGCGATCATCTGCGGCGCCAGTTTCCTGTCCGGATTGGGAATTTCAATTTCTATCTGAAACGTGCGGCTTTGCGGGTCGATGCTGCGATTGAGGAATGAGACGGTGCTTGTGAGCTGCATTTCGGGGAAGGCATCAAATGTGATTTCGGCGGGCGTTCCTATTTGAATATCGCTCAAAAAACGTTCCGCAATGCCGGCTTTGATTTTCATTACGGCATTATCGATAAAATCGAAAATAGGGGTCATGGGCATAACATATGATCCTCTGTCATACATGCGATCATTCACGTATCCGTTGAGGGGGGCAGCGATAAAGAGCTTGGAATATCTGGCATTGGCGAGCTGATATGCGGCCTCAGCTCTTTCCAGTCCAAATTTGGAAACCAGAAATTCATTTTCCGAAATAGCGCGTTTGTCATGAAGGACCTTCTTGCTGTCGAAGTCCAGTTGCGCCTGATGCAGTGCGGCCCGTGCCTCATCATAGCCCGCTTTCAGAATTCGATTTTCCAGAATCGCCAAAGTGTCTGAGGTCCGCGCCATATTTCCCTTATCCTTGATTATTTTTTGCAGCGTGCCGCCTTCCTCCACAATGATTTTGATGCGGTTTCTGGCTTCCACTGTGCCGGTAAGCTGCAGGTATTCGGAAAAGGGGCGTGGTTCCAGAACAATGGTCCTGATGGGCGTTCCGCTAAACGAAGGAGTTTGTTGTTCGGCTGAACTGTCCCCGGAGCATTGAACCAGGAGAGAGCCGGTCATGAAAATGAAAATGATTATAATTATTTTATACATAAAACCTCCGAAAGTATAAGTTTTTTATCCAATAATATTTTGAACAAGAATTGTCAGATCTCCTGTTGATCAAATTCCTGCCACAGTCACCTGACCGGTTGCTCTCTGCCAGTCGAAGAGTGCATCCAGATAGTCATAGATCGCAGAGTAATAATTGAGCTGCGCCTGATCCAGGAATACCCGGCTGTCTTTCAATTCCAGCTGGGTGGCCAGTCCGTGCTCGACCCGGCTCTCCGCGATTTCAAAAGCCCGCCGCGCCGTCTCCACGCTTTTTTTATTGGCGGCAATGCGCTCGCTGGATTCCTGCAGACGCAGGCGGATATTCTGTATTTCAATCCGGATGTCATCGTTCGCCTTGGAAATGCGGGTCTTGACCCGTTCAACATCTATCCGGGCTTTCTGAACCTGTGCACTGGTATAAAATCCGGTAAATACCGGGATGTTTAACGTAATACCCAGTATGATATTGTCATTTTTGTTTTCCAGCCGAAATTGGTCAGACCTGGCACCATAGGTATAAATTAAGTTGCCCTGCAGCGTGGGGAGGTAATTGGAAAATTCATAGGCCACACGCCGCTCCTGCAGTTTCTTCTCCCACATAAGGGCATTATAATCAGGACGCTGCTCGAAAATCTGATCATAGGTTAAGGAATCGGGGACAATGGGGTAGGTTTCCAGATCACCGATCAGCGTGATCTCCTCACGCAGGGGAATATCGACCAGCGCTTTCAGATAATTGATGGACAATTCGTAATTTTTCCTGGCTTTCATTGCTTCTGGAATGGCATTCTGCCAGCGGGATTCAGCTTGCAACAGCTCAAATTCCGAAACAACGCCGCTATCATATTTTAATTTAATGTTCTCATAGTTGTCCAGCGCGCTCAACTCAGATTGCCTGCTTACATCCCACACCTTTTTCAGCAGAAGCACCTGAAAGAACGCTTTTTTGACTTCCGTTATCACATACTGCCATTGGCCATTATACTGGAAGTTGGTGAATTTTTTGAAATAATTTGCAGCCCTGATGGCATTGCCAACTTTTCCAAATCCGAACAGAGTCTGATTCAAAACCGCATTAAGCTGATATTCATTCGTGAAGGAAGCCTTAAAGCTTTCCGTCCGTTGTTTACCGGCGGAATCTGTGACGGTAAAATAAAATTTGCTTTCCAAAAAATTACGGTTATACCCAAGGTCAACATTTATACGGGGCAGGGCAGTGGAAATTGCTTCCTTCAACTGCGCTGAAGCGAATTCCAAATCGGAACCGGCCAATTTTAAATCTTTATTATTCTGTTCGGCCAGTTTGAGGATGGCGGCTAAATCATACTCTTTGGCTGGTAATAAATCGGTGACCGTAAAAAGCATAAGTAAAAACAAAAAGAAACGATATCTCATCTGATTATCTCCTTCTCATTCCACTTGAAAAGATTCGAACCAATA
>JARRQT010000034.1:17275-19884 GCA_037381445.1 Calditrichia bacterium | reverse complement strand
CGGCAGGATATTTGCAGAAGTCCGTTCGTCCCACCAGGCGTTTTCCCGCCCCGATTTTAAAGATGATCTCTGTCAGATTCGGGGCCAGAGAAATGATTCTTTGGGGATATTCAGCGGCCTGCAACGGGAAGAGAACAAACTGCAATCCTGCCAGAAACAGAACAATATACCGCAAAGATGTCATAACTTTCTTTTTAGATTTCATATTCATATGATCATTCCGGATAAGCACTCTCAATTATTTGGTTCTCCGGGTAGAAGACTG
The DNA here is from genome assembly GCA_037381445.1 of Calditrichia bacterium. Lineage (GTDB taxonomy): Bacteria > Calditrichota > Calditrichia > RBG-13-44-9 > RBG-13-44-9 > JARRQT01. Next base: position 19,619 of record JARRQT010000034.1, on the reverse strand, counting down.
CTACCTTTTTTATGGTCAAACACTCCTGCCAGCAGCTAGATATTATCAGGACATAAAAAAAGCCCCAACTCTCCATTCGGAAAAATTGGGGCAATTAAGGTGCTTCTTCTATATTCCGAACCCAACCTTCCCGCGAAGGTCATTCTGGGTTAAACATTTCAGCCGGTCTCCTGACTCAGGGATCACCCTACTTGCTCACCTTCCCATCGGTTTGGCACGGACAGTGGTATAACGAGCTTTCGTCTCCCCATCACAGTATTTTATTTCCGGGGAGGCTAATATTCATTTATGGCCGATTGATTGTGCCGCTGCGAAAATTTTACGAGTTGGTTTGCTTTCGGGCCCGGCATTTTGCTCCCATGCTTTACATTTATCCTCAAATATATTATAATTAAGCTAAAAAAACAGAAGCGGGAAGACATGAAAGTTACCGAGACCGAATTGAAGGATGTATTACTTATCGAGCCGGATGTTTTTAAAGATGAGCGCGGCTTTTTCTTCGAAAGCTATAATCAGCGCACCTATGCAAAAATGGGAATAAGCGAAAAGTTTGTGCAGGACAATCATTCCCGATCCGTGAAAAATACCCTGCGGGGCCTGCACTACCAGATAAATCCGGGTCAGGGTAAACTGGTGCGCGTGGTGGTTGGCGAAGTATTTGATGTGGCCGTGGACCTCCGCTTCGGTTCTCCGACCTTTGGGAAGTGGACCGGCTATTATCTTTCTGCTGAAAACAAAAAACAGCTTTATATCCCGGTGGGTTTCGCGCATGGATTCTGCGTAACCAGCGAAGTGACCGAATTTGAATATAAATGCACGGATTTTTACTCGCTCCGGGATGAGCGTGGGATTATCTGGAATGATCCAGATATCGGGATCGACTGGCCGGTGCGTGAGCCGATTTTATCCCCAAAGGACAGCGGGAACCCGGCCTTCCGGGATATTGAAAAGGATTTTATTTATCGCAAATAGGTCTCATCCCCGACTTATCATGGCGTTCAACAATCCAGATATTTTCCATCTTTGCGATCAGAAGCAAACCGGATTTACGCCGGAATTAAATGACATTTAGCTTGACATTTTTATTATTTTCTCTGAAATTCCCCAAGTTTAAAGAGGCTGTCACAAACAAAAACAATGACCAGAAGGAGGCGAAATGGCTGATCTGTCCACTGAATATCTTGGCCTTCACCTAAAAAATCCCATCATCATCAGCAGCAGCACCCTTGTGCAAAATATAGAAGGTGTGAAAGAAGCAGAAGCATCAGGAGCGGGAGCAATTGTGCTGCGTTCCTTATTTGAAGAGCTGGTGCGCGATGACGCGAAAATGTCCAGTTCTCACCTGTGGAGCCGGCATCCGGAAGAATACGATTTTATCATGTCCGAACTGAATGTGCAATACGGGCCGCATGATTATCTGGACTTAATCCGCAAGGCTAAATCGACGGTGAAAATCCCGGTGATTGCCAGCATCAACTGCATTACGCCCAAATACTGGACCAGTTATGCCCGACAGATTGAGGCGGTGGGAGCCGACGCGATTGAACTTAATCTTTCGCTGATGCCGACCCATCCCACGAAAACCTCCCTCGATATTGAGGAGGAATTTCTTTCCATCATCCGGGCGGCCCGGGAAGCGATCAGCATTCCCCTGGCGGTCAAAATCGGCCCTTATTTTACCTCTCTTACCCGTTTTGTCAACCAGATTTGCGGCTCGGGAATTAATGCCTTAACACTGTTTAACCGTTTTTATCAATTCGATATTGATATCGATAAAATGAAAGTCATGGGGGCAAACTGGTATAGTTCCCCCAAGGAAATGAATCTGTCTCTGCGCTGGATATCAATTTTATATAAACATGTTAATTGCCAGCTCGCTGCCACTACCGGCATCCACGATTCCAAAGGCGTCATCAAACAGATTCTGGCCGGCGCCGATGTGGTGGAAATTGCCTCCGCCCTCTACCTGCACGGATTTTCCCGGGTGGGCGAGATTTTAGGTGACATGGAGAGCTGGATGCAGAAAAAAGGGTACAATTCCCTTTCTGATTTTCGTGGCAAACTCAGCCTGAGCGAACGCAAAGATCCAGAGATGTATGAACGGCTGCAGTATATCAAGGCATTGACCGGCATCGGAAAAGAGTAATCGAAGTATTCTCATAAAATCCCCTGCTCGCAGCGGGGGATTTTTTTGGACTGTTCCCCAGAGACAAAGACATTCAGAATCCTATTTCATAAATATTTTTTTCTTTTGTTAATCCCCCGCTTTTATTCATTTATTCTCGCATTATATGCATCATCCCGGAATATTATTAATCCGGAATTGAAATAAAAAAATTATTCA